>NZ_KN390024.1:0-4767 GCF_000213295.2 Capnocytophaga sp. oral taxon 329 str. F0087 | reverse complement strand
CTATATCGAGCATAGCATTTATAAAGCCTATTTGTTCAAAGTGATGAATATCGGTGTAGTGTATAGGGGCTTCCTTTATTTTGCCTTCTTTAAGCAATCGCTGACGACAGGTGCCATTAAGAAGATAGGTAGAGGGCGTAACCCATTGTCGTCCGTCAAAAAAGATAATATTAGCATAGCTACTATCGGTTACCTTGCCGTTTTTAACAAAGATAACCTCATCAGTACCCGCACTTTCCTTTAGGTTGTTGAGGAAAGTGCGGTCTAAAAACTTATAGCTATAGTCCAAAAAGTCGGCTTCTACGCACTTAATAGTAGCAATAGAGCGTATTTGATAAGGAAGAACCTCTATCGTGGGGCATTCGCTGCCGTATACTATGCGTATTTTGTGCTTCCCTTGGGTAGGTAAGGGTATTTTTTCAATGATATCCGACAGCGAAAGTACCTTTTCGTTAGGAAAAAAATGCGAAAAAGTATTACATACGCGCTCTTGGTGATATGCTAAATGAAAAACACATCCGTCAGCGAGCTTTATCGTTTCAATAAATTGGTGAGGCATCAGATAGGTATATATATTTTCTCAATAATCTCGTTATACTCATTTAGCGGCTTACTTTGGGCAGTAATCCCTGCACCACTCTTGTAGAAATAGCGGTCGCCTATGCGCTCTATAAAGCGTATCAGCACAAAACTATCTACCGTCTTGCCGTCAAAAACACCCGCAATACCGGTATAAAAACCGCGCTCGTAAGTTTCTGCTTCGTCAATTACCGCTACCGATTTTTCTTTAGGGGCTCCTGCTATAGAGCCTGCCGGAAGCATAGCCGCCAACAAATCGCCTAAATGTTCTTGCCAATTGGCAGGCAACTCCCCTACTATTTCGGAGCTAGTCTGAAGGAGGTCGCCAGTAGATTTTTTGATAACATCTACATACCTAAAGCGAGTGGTATGCACATTAGTAGCTACTTTTTGCAAATCGTCAGACAAGAGCCGCACCACCTTATGATGCTCGTCAATTTCCTTTTCATTATGCAATAAAGTAGCCTCGGCATCGGGGAGAGTAGCACTGATAGTCCCCTTCATCGGATAGGTTTTTATCAAATTATCTTCTATTTTTACAAATATCTCGGGCGAAAAGCACACCCAATCGTCTTTGTATAGCATTTTGTACTTAGCAGAAGCATTCTGATACACTTCGGGCAGTGAAACAGCCGATATTTCGGTAGCAAAAGTGAGATTTACAAGCTCAGTATCGCCATTTTTCAGATGAGAATGCACCTTATTGAAGGCTTTTTCAAACTCTGGGTAAGCAACAGGGTGTTTTTCTATAGCGATAGGTGTCGCATCTGCTTTTTTCTCTTCTGAAAAAGAGAATTGTATATCGCTCGGAAGCTCAGAGAGCGGAAATACCTGTCCGTTTTCTCCTTTGTAATCAATAATAAACAGACAGGGCGTGCCTTGCTGTCCGAAGTCGTTCAGACTTTTTTTCCAATTGTTAGTGTTCATTAGTTTTTCTTAATTTTTAGGAGGCAAAAGTAATAAAAATAATTTATTCAAAGTATATTGATCTTACACTCATCTTACACTGATCCTACACTGATCCTACACTCATATCTCGTTCGGTGATTAAAGTTTGCTAATCTGCTAATTTTGCTAATTTTGCTAATTTGCTAATTATTCGTATATTTGCCCCTTTAATTATAATAGTTAATAGCGAAATCGTAATACCCGATGAAAAACATCCGTAATTTCTGCATTATTGCACATATTGACCACGGCAAGAGTACCCTTGCTGACCGCCTTCTCGACTTTACCCAAACCGTAACCGAACGCGAAAAACAAGACCAATTGCTAGATAATATGGACTTGGAGCGCGAGCGCGGCATCACTATCAAAAGCCACGCTATACAAATGGAGTACGTGTATAAAGGCGAAACTTATATCCTTAACCTTATCGATACCCCCGGTCACGTGGATTTCTCTTACGAAGTATCGCGTTCTATAGCGGCTTGCGAGGGGGCGCTACTGATAGTAGATGCAGCCCAAAGCATTCAGGCTCAGACGATTTCTAACCTTTATTTGGCTCTTGAAAACGACCTTGAAATCATACCCATACTCAACAAAATAGACCTACCCAGCGCTAACCCTGAGGAGGTGAAAGACGATATAGTAGACCTACTGGGCTGCTCGCCTGAGGATATTATCCCTGCCAGCGGTAAGACGGGCTTGGGCGTAGAGGCTATTTTGGAGGCTATTATAGAGCGTATCCCTGCCCCTAAAGGCGACCCTAAAGCACCGCTGCAAGCGCTTATCTTCGACTCGGTGTACAACTCTTTCCGCGGGGTCGAAACTTACTTCCGCGTGATGAATGGCGAGATACGCAAAGGGCAGAAAATCAAGTTTATGTCCAACGGCAAGACCTACGATGCCGATGAGGTAGGCACCCTCAAGCTCAACCAAGTGCCTAAGCAAGTGATTAGTGCCGGCGATGTGGGCTACCTTATCACCGGTATTAAAGATGCGCGCGAGGTGAAAGTGGGCGATACTATTACCTCGGCAGTAGATGGCTGTAAGGAGGCTATTGACGGTTTTGAGAACGTAAAACCGATGGTATTTGCGGGTATCTATCCGGTAGACACCGAAGATTACGAAGAGCTACGCGCCTCAATGGAAAAGCTACAGCTAAACGATGCTTCACTGGTGTTTACCCCAGAGAGTTCGGCGGCTTTGGGCTTTGGTTTCCGTTGTGGTTTCTTGGGTATGCTACACTTAGAGATTGTGCAAGAGCGTTTAGAGCGCGAGTTCGGTATGACCGTCATTACCACCGTGCCTAACGTTAGTTACCACGCCTTTACCAAGAAAGAACCTGAAAAAGCGATTATCGTTAATAACCCATCAGACCTGCCCGACCCTTCCAAATTAGACCGTGTAGAAGAGCCTTACATCAAGGCGAGTATCATTACCAAATCGGACTTTGTAGGGCAAGTAATGTCGCTCTGTATAGAAAAACGCGGACAGATAACCAATCAACACTACCTCACCCCTGAGCGTGTAGAGCTAAACTTTGATATGCCTTTGGCCGAGATAGTGTTTGACTTCTACGACCGCCTCAAAACGGTGAGCAAGGGCTATGCCTCGTTTGACTACTCCCCTATCGGAATGCGTGCTTCTAACCTTGTAAAGGTCGATATTCTTATCAACTCGCAGTCGGTAGATGCGCTTTCGGCTCTTATCCACGCCGATAATGCTTATAATATAGGTAAGAAGATGTGCGAGAAGCTACGTGAACTGATACCGCGCCAGCAGTTCGACATCCCGATACAGGCAGCTATTGGGGCTAAAATCATCTCGCGCGAGACCATCAAAGCCTTGCGTAAGGACGTTACTGCCAAATGTTACGGAGGGGACATCTCGCGTAAGCGTAAGCTCTTAGAGAAACAGAAAGCCGGTAAAAAACGTATGCGCCAAGTCGGCAACGTCGAAATTCCACAAAGTGCCTTTATGGCTGTGCTCAAACTGAATGATTAATTTTTTTAATTTATATAAAAATACTATGGAAAATATGAGTAACTTACCACAGGAAATACAGAACTACAATAAAGGGTTGACTGTATTAAGTAATTTTGAAGAAGGATTGAAAGATGTTCTCACCTTACATTCTTTACCTGTAGAAAATATTTTTGTAGAGACTCAAGAGAGAGGAAAAGTATTTAAGAATTTGAGTAATGTGTTAAATCAAATTCCTTTACAAGATAGACAGCAATCTATATATCTTTCAAAGTTTATAGCAAGTACAGCTTCAGGACTTTTTGATGCAGCTTTAAACTATCTCTGGAATGAAACTATACTGCAAATAAGAAAAAGAGTATCTCAATATGATATTGAATTCTTTTACGATAATGCTGTTTCTGGAGAGAAGAGAAAAAGGGTAAAAGATGAAAGTGATTTAGATAAAATAGATGATTACGACCTCATAAAAGGAGCTAAAGAAATAGGACTAATATCAGATTTAGGATTTAAACATCTTGAATATATTAACTATATGAGAAATTGGGCTAGTGCAGCACACCCAAATAATAGCCAAATTAGAGGATTACAATTAATAGATTGGTTAGAAACTTGCATAAAAGAAGTTATTACTTTACCTATATCAAACATAACAGTCCGTATAAAACACTTACTACAAGGAGTCAAAAACACTTCTATATCAGATAAAGATGCAGAAGAAATTGCTTTATTTACAGCAGAATTAACACAAGAACAAATAAATAATCTGGCATCTGGCTTTTTTGGTATATATGTAAAGTCCGAAACAGATAATCAAACTCATCAAAATATAAACAAACTTCTACCTAATATATGGGGAAGAGTTAGTGAAGAAGTCAAAAATACTTTTGGATTAAGATATGCCGATTATACAGCAAATAATAATCAAATAGGGAAAAAACTATCAAGACAATTTTTACAAATAGTTAATGCTGAAAGTAATATTCCAGATCCATTGAGAACAATGGAAATAGATAATACGATTGATGAGTTCCTTTCCGCTCATAGAGGGTTTAATAATTTTTATACAGAACCAGCCCTTGCTAGACAACTTCTTAGACTTGTAGGTGATGATTTGAAAATACCAAAATCTGTAGAAAAAAAATTCATTATTGCAATAGTAGAAGCATTTTTAACAAATGGAAATGGTATAGCTATTAATGCAAATGATATTTATAAGAAAATATTAACAAACCTTAATTCACATCAAGGAAATATAGC
>NZ_KN390023.1:0-20470 GCF_000213295.2 Capnocytophaga sp. oral taxon 329 str. F0087 | reverse complement strand
GAGGGGCTCGTGAGGGAGCATAGCATATTTTTCTAGTCAGAGGATAATTATTAGTCGTTTATTCTTCGCTGATTGTTCGCTTAGCCTTCGCTCTTCCTGTATCCTTTCTATATCGTTTGTATAGGGTAGGTATAAGGAGGATATTTTTCTTTTAAATTATCATTTCGGCGTAAGAAATACATATAGGATACCCTTTAGAGGCAAAATAGGTCGGTACATCTTCTGTTTCGGAGATTGCTAACACAAAATCACCGCCCCAAGCTCCTAAACTCTTAATTGTACCTTTAAAATCAGTAAAAAGTCGCTCTTTCACTGTAGGAATACCTAAATATTGACTGATAGTGGCTTCGTGCTCGTCCAAAAGAGTACAAAAATCGCTAATAGTTTGGGCTAAAATAAGTTGTTCGGTGATTTTAGTGATGCTTTCAGCTAATTTAGCCTTGCTTTTCGTAACGGTACGATAGCGTTTGATGCCCTCTTTGCTATTTTGCTTTTGGTTGAGATATACAAAATAAATGCGGTTAGTGTGTGGAAAAAGAAGTTGCAAAGGGTAACTATAAGGTCTGCCCTCTTGCAATCGGTATAAAATAGGTGTAGATGCCTTAGCACAAGCAATATCGTAGCCACTCCCGCCGAAACTTTTAAAAAGCAATTCGTACGGATTGACTTCTGCCCATTGGGCGATGTTATTGATGAGCGTAGAGGAAGAACCTAAGCCCCAAAACCGCGAAAACTCTAACTGAGTGGTTACGCTACTACGGCGATATTTTTGTTCAAAATTAGGGTTGAGAGCAGCGGCTGTAGAGAGTATTTTCTGAAGTGTATCCCACACTTTTTGGTCGGCTTCAGTGCATATAGCAGTGCTATCGAACCACAATTGCTGGTCAGCATCAAATGCTTTCCACACTAAGTCATTATCTGAAATAGTAGCCTGTAGCGACTGCCCTTTGGCCGTGGGTAACGCTAAGCTAAGAGCGCCATCGAGCACTGCATATTCGCCCGTGATGAGCAGTTTGCCGTGACTATGATAAAAATAAGTTTGTGTTTGTTCCATATTTTTTTATTATCTTTGCCTTTTGAAAAAACAAAAGTAATAATTATTTATCGTTCAGCATACTATTCTATGAAAGAAAAATTGATAAAAGTAGGCATTTCCGTTGGAGATATCAACGGTATTGGGTTAGAAATTATACTGAAAACCTTTGAAGATCACCAGATTTTGGAGCTTTGTACCCCTATTATCTTTGCTTCTAACAAATTAGTTTCTTTTCAGAGGAAACATTTTAATATAACCACCAATTTTCAGGGAATTGACAGCATTGGGGCTGCCCTTGAAGGCAAATTGAACGTGTTAAACTGCTGGAAAGAGACGCCAACCGTTACTTTTGGGCAAGAAACTGAAGAAGGTGGCAAATATGCTTTCTTATCGCTGCAAGCCGCTACTGAAGCCCTTAAAAACAACGAAATTGATGTATTGGTAACTGCACCTATCAACAAAAATAACATACAGTCAGATGATTTTCACTTCCCTGGTCATACCGATTATTTGGCAGAACAACTAAAAGGTACCAGCTTGATGTTTATGGTAAGTGAAGACCTAAAAATAGGGTTACTGACCGACCACGTACCGCTGAAAAATGTGTCAGCCTTAATCACTGAAAAACTGATAATGGAGAAAGCGCGCCTAATGAATGAGTCGCTCATCAAAGACTTCCGCCTGCAACGGCCTAAAATAGCTGTATTAGGTATTAATCCGCACTGTGGCGATAAGGGCGTGATAGGCACTGAAGACGATGATATAGTACGCCCTGCACTTAAAAAACTCTACTTTGATGAGAATATTTTGGTGTTTGGTCCTTTTGCTGCCGATAGTTTCTTTGGGTCACAAACCTATCGCAACTACGATGCAGTGCTCGCGCCTTATCACGACCAAGGACTCATCGCTTTCAAGACGATTGCTTTCGGCAATGGGGTGAACTATACCGCAGGGCTTAGCAAGGTGCGCACCTCGCCTGACCACGGTACAGCGTACGAAATAGCTGGCAAAGACATAGCCGACCCTCAGTCGTTCAGACAGGCTATTTACACCGCCTTAGATGTATTCAGAAATCGTGAAGAATATGCTGAACTAACTAAGAACCCACTGAAAATCCGTACTTTAGAATTAGAAAAAGATAAATAACACTACTTATGGATATTAAAAAATTAGCAGCAATAGACATTGGCTCTAACGGGGTGCGACTGCTCATCTCTAACGTGTTAGAAGAAGCCGGTGAGAACCCTAAATTTACAAAAGCCAGCTTAGTGCGCGTGCCTATACGTTTAGGGGCAGACGTGTTTATTGACGGACTTATCTCGCCTGAAAATACCGACCGTCTTGCCGATGCTATGGAAGCATTTAGACTGCTGATGAAGGTAAATCAGGTAAAAGCATACCGCGCTTGTGCTACTTCAGCTATGCGTGAAGCTACCAATGGACAAGCGGTAGCCGATGAGGTTTTGAAACGTACAGGAGTACAAATAGACATCATTGACGGGTCTGAAGAAGCTGAAATTATAGCTTCAACCGATATTTCGAGCTTCATAAAGAGCGATAAAAACTATTTATACATAGATGTAGGGGGTGGTAGTACCGAATTTACTGTCTTTTCTAACGGAAAAATGAAGAAATCGCGCTCTTTTCCTATAGGAACAGTACGTTTGTTAGACAATAAGGTGAGCGATAAGACCTGGAAAGAGGTACAAGAGTGGATTGAAAAGCACACAGCCGACTGTCAGCCTATAGAAGCGATAGGTTCGGGCGGCAACATCAACAAAATACACAAAAATTCTAACAGCCGTGAGGGCGACCCACTAACCTACGAGTACCTAACCGATTATTACACCTATGTATCGGGCTATACTTATGACGAGCGCATTAGGTTATTGGGTTTCAACCCTGACCGCGCCGATGTTATACTTTACGCCTTAACTGTGTTTATCAACGCGATGAAATGGTCTAAAGCCCCTATTGTACACGTGCCGCGTATTGGGCTGGCTGATGGAATCGTTAGAACTATTTACAACAAAGAAAACCAATGAAAACAGAAGATATTATAAACATTGCCCGACAAACTATTACTGAAGAAGCGGCGGCTGTAGCCAAACTAACGGACTATATAGACGATGATTTTACCCAAGCAGTTGATTATATACTTCACTCTAAAGGGCGTGTGGTCATCACTGGTATAGGCAAAAGCGCTATTATAGCCAATAAAATAGTGGCTACAATGAACTCAACCGGTACTCCCGCTATCTTTATGCACGCTGCTGATGCTATACACGGCGATTTGGGTATCATTCAGCAGGAAGATGTGGTGATTTGCATCTCGAAAAGCGGTAATACCCCCGAAATAAAGGTATTAGTACCCTTGTTAAAGCGCGGTAATAACAAATTGATAGCTATAACCTCTAATAAAGGGTCGGTTTTGGCACAACAGGCTGATTGGGTGCTCTATGCCCACGTAGAAAAAGAAGCCTGCCCCAACAACTTAGCCCCAACTACCAGCACTACCGCTCAGTTAGTGTTAGGTGATGCGTTAGCCGTTTGTTTATTAGAAATGAAGCACTTCGGAAGTAGTGATTTTGCTAAATATCACCCAGGAGGTGCCTTAGGAAAACGCTTATACTTAAAAGTTTCGGATATAGTAGTGCATAACCAAAAGCCCGAAGTAAGTCCGGATACAGACATCAAAAAGGTAATCGTGGAAATTTCAGCAAAAATGCTGGGAGTAGCTGCCGTAATAGACCAAGGCAATATAGTAGGTGTGGTAACCGATGGCGATATACGCCGAATGCTCAGCAAAACTGACACTATAAAAGGACTAACCGCTAAAGATATAATGAGCGTACGCCCTAAAACTATCGATTTTGACAGTTTGGCTATTGATGCCTTAAACCTGATGGAGAAAAATAAAATCACCCAACTATTGGTGACCCAAGATGGTAAATACGCAGGTATCATACACCTGCATAATCTCATACAGGAAGGACTGTTATAATATGATTATCAGAACTTTATAAAAACAATTACTATTAATATCATTAGGCAGCTTATTTTATTTGATAAAAAAAGTGTGATTTATTTTCATAAGTCGTTTTTTTGTAATAATTTTGAGCCGTAAAAATGCTAATATTTTTTGATTATGAAATTTTACTTTTGGTTTTTAGCCCTTTCAATGGCGCTTATTTCTTGTAAAAAGAACTCACAACAACTCACACCAGAACAGCAACAAGCCAAACTACAAGAGCAATTAGATTCTATTGCTAATATAAAATTTACTGAAATTGTAAAAGAAGATGTAGATACTTATCCTATTTTTAAAGGGGTTTGTGACTCTGCTACCACTAAAGCAGGGCAAAAAGAGTGTTTTGAGAAGACCTTTGCAGCTTTATTTCAAGAACGCCTGAAAAAAGACCCTTATGAGGTAACAGAACCTGTAACAGAACGTATTCTCCTAAATATAAGAGTTGATAATACTGGTAAAATAGTGCTGCTCGATATGCAGGCTGACGATCGTACTAGAGAGTTATTAAGCACTGAAAATGAGAGCTTTGAAGATTCGTTGCGCGCTAATCTTTCGGTACTTTCAGACAACGATGCTATCAAACCCGCTACTAAAAACGGACAAAACGTAAGCACTCAGTTTAAACTTCCTGTTGAAATAAACGTAAAATAACTCTTGGAACGTATTATTTTAGGTATAGACCCAGGTACTACTATTATGGGTTTTGGTATTATAAGGGTAGAAAACCAACAAATGAAGCTGCTACAGCTTAATGAGTTGCAGTTGAGCAAATACAACAATCACTACATAAAGCTAGGAGTTATCTTCAATCGTACTCTTGAGCTTATTGACACCTATCACCCTGATGAACTGGCAATTGAAGCCCCTTTTTTTGGCAAAAACGTGCAATCTATGCTGAAATTAGGGCGTGCCCAAGGAGTTGCTATGGCTGCGGGACTTTCACGTGAAATTCCTATCACAGAATATGAACCTAAGAAGGTAAAAATGGCAATTACTGGCAATGGGGCTGCTTCTAAAGAACAAGTTGCCAAAATGCTACAACAGCTATTAGGACTGAAAGAACTACCTAAACACTTCGATGCTACTGATGGCTTAGCCGTAGCAGTATGTCATTACTTCAATACTGGAAGGATAGAAAAACAGCAAAGCTATAGCGGTTGGGAGGCATTTGTAAAACAAAACCAAGACCGCATTAGTTAAATGTATAGTCTATACCTTCATATACCTTTCTGCCGACAAGCATGTCACTACTGCGATTTTCATTTTTCTACTACCTTAAAACGAAAAAGCGAAATGGTAGCAGTTCTTTGTAAAGAGTTGATAATGCGAAAAGAAGAAGCCGTTGGCTCTGAACTACAAACGATTTACTTAGGTGGAGGTACCCCTAGTATACTAACATATGATGAGCTAAAGCAACTCTTCGATACTATCTATAGCTATTATAAGGTAAGTCCGACAGCTGAAATTACTATAGAGTGCAATCCTGATGATTTTTTTAGGCTACATACCCCTGAGCAGTTATTGCAACAGTTGACGTCATTGGGAATTAACCGACTGAGTTTAGGAGTACAATCGTTTTTTGAAGAAGATTTGCGTTTGATGAACCGTGTGCATACTACCACACAAGTTACTACTTTATTGCCTATTGCCTCGCAGTATTTTGATAATATTACTATTGATTTAATTTATGGTATCCCAATGATGAGCAATGAGCGTTGGAAAGAAAATATTTATAAGGCACTTTCTTTTGAAATTCCTCATATTTCGGCATACGCTCTGACAGTAGAAGAAAAAACAGCTTTACATAGATTTATAGCCATAGGAAAAATTCCTCCTATTGACGACACTCAAGCTTATACTCATTTTCACACTCTAATAAATATTTTAGAAAAAGAAGGGTTTATACAATATGAGTTCTCCAACTTTGGTAAAGAAGGGTATTTTAGTCAGAATAATACAGCTTATTGGTTTGGCAAACCTTATATGGGTATAGGCCCCTCAGCACATAGCTTCAGTGGCTTCAAACGCAGCTGGAATATAGCTCATAATATTAAATATATACAACAAATTCAGCAAGGAATATTACCCCAAGAAATAGAAATACTCACTCCTGATAACAGGTATAATGAGCTTATCATAACGCGTATTCGTACTATGGTAGGTATTGATTTAGAAGAAGTAAATAATGTTTTTGGGAAAGAATATCAGCAGTACCTACTAACTCAAGCGAAGAAATATATTAGCAAAGGACTTCTATGTATAAAAGAAAACCATCTGAAAGTAACTAAAGATGGTAAGTTTCTTTCAGATGGTATAGCTTCTGATTTATTTAGGGTGGATAACCTCATCTAAGGTTTTAAAAGTAGGTTTCTGATTACCGTCTATGTGGTACTCTAGTAATAAATCGCCCCAGAGCTCTCCATCACTAAACTCACATATCACCCATTTTTCATTCAGTATTCTAATTTTGTTAATCAGAAATCTGCCATTGCTCTCTGATTTTATATAAGGATTCTTCTCCTTAATATTTAATTCCATTAAAGCGTTTATCACTATCTGTGATGGATTGACAATCTTTAAGTCCTCAAAATACTGCTGCGATAGTTCATTTGTCTCAAGACTAAAATTAAGAGCCTCATCACGCTCATCTGTTAGTTTTCTGATAGAATCTGTTAGTTTACTTATTATCTGGGCTGTTTCATTTAGTTGCGTTGCACTCATCTGAGGTTGAGAGTTATTATTGCAGCCTACTAAAAAACTCATTGTTCCTAATAAGGTAATAAAAAAATGTTTATTCATTATGAAAAGGTTTTTGTTCTTTCAAATTAAGTACTTTTATATGAGGATGAGTACGCAGATACTGATCTAATAGATGTCTGTTAATTAGCGTATTAGGCAGCGGTGTAATAATATTCTCTAAAAATCCTAACTGAGTGAGTTGATAATTTAAATGGAAAAAACCATAGCCTTTGATTTGCCCATCTACAAGCAGAATAACGCTCTTCTCTCCTACTCTCCTACCCTTATCAACTATAGCTAAATTTTGATGCCAAAAACCGTATTTATTTAACACTTTACTAGCACGTGCATTGTAAATCTCTACAGGTTCTCCATTGAAATCTACTTCATTCAGCTCAAATTCTGATGTTATTTTTTTAAGAAAATTCTTTGCTTGTGATTGTGTTTCAAAGGTTGTTATAATTTCTTTCTGAGTAGCCAATAACTCAATTGAAAAACACAGATACCCTTGCGGATTATAATGAGAACTAAGTATATACACTATCTCAGAAGGATTATGTATATTCCTACTATTGCATTTAGGCTTATTGAGCTGAATAACCTCTATTTCTTTCAAAGTAGCTATAAGCTCATTACCTGTCTCTTCATATGTTACTTTATAAGTATGCCGCTGCAAATACCTATCTCTTTTTGAGAGACTAGTAAACAGTTGGTTTACTCTCTTTTTAATATTTTTATGCTTCCCTATGTAAATAATCTTCCCCTCTTCATTATGCATATAAAATATGCCTAACTTTTCTGGTAGCTCATCAAGTATTTTCAGATGACGTGAGCTCATCTCTATGCGTACATCATTTTTTACTGAAGCAGTGATAATGGTCTTTTTAGTATCTTTTTCGAGTAAATATTTAAATAAATTGAGCGTTGCTAAAGCATCTCCTGAAGCACGGTGTCGCTCACTCATTGGTATACCTAATGACCGTACTAATTTTCCTAAACTATACGACTCTTTTTCAGGAAGGAGTTGTTGCGAGAGTTCCACTGTACAAAGAGTTGTCCTTATATAGTCATACCCTAATCGACGAAATTCTGTTTGCAATATACGATAATCAAAAGCTGCATTATGCCCTACAATAATAGTATCTTGTGTGATTTCTACAATACGCTTAGCCACCTCATAAAACTTTGGAGCATTTCTAAGCATCTTATTATTAATACCTGTCAATTTTGTCACAAAGTCTTGTATGGGGCGCTCTGGATTGATAAGCGAGATAAATTGGTCAGTAAGTTCGTGTCCATCAAATCGATAGATAGCTATTTCAGTGATACCTTCCTCATCATACTTTCCTCCTGTAGTTTCTATGTCTAATATTGCATACAAATAATATAGTTTTTTACAAAAAAAGCAAAGAGAAGGCAGTCCTTACTCTTTGCTTTTATAAGATAATTTAACTAATTAGCGAACTTCTTTTATACGAGCTTTCTTACCTGTAAGTCCTCTAAAGTAGTAAATACGAGCACGTCTTACTTTACCTTTCTTGTTCACTTCAATTTTTTGAAGGGCAGGCATATTCACAGGAAATATACGTTCTACACCTACTGTTCCTGACATTTTGCGGATAGTAAATGTAGCTGTTACTCCGTGTCCTTTGCGTTGAATTACTACGCCTTTAAAAAACTGAGTACGTTTTTTGTCTCCTTCCTTGATTTCATAGTATACAGTGATAGTATCACCTGCTGAAAAATCAGGAAAATCTTTTTTCTCAATAAAGTTGTCTTGTACGTACTTTAATAGTGGTTCCATAAAAAATTAGATAAATTATTGTTATCATTGGGCAACATTCACGACTCTCGCCAGAGGTTACTCCAAATCGGGGACAAAGGTACTACTTTTTTTTGAATTGACAAATAGTACATTCATTTTTATTTTATTTTCAGCTCTTATATACTTTCTTTGCAATACCTCTCCAACGATAATCTCTCACCCATCTCCCCTCTTCTTCACTAAGCAAATAGGGTTGTCGTTCTCTTTTAGCTTTTAAATAACCCCTCAAATAATCAAAAAACAGAGCTAAACTACGCTTTCTAATAGCTAATTTAGCAGCGGCAAGTAGTGTTAAGATTATACCATAGCGAAGTCGGTAAAATACACTCCCTTGCAAATATTTAGCATTACTTTTATAACCTGCTCCTGTAGGGCGTAAGTGTTTTACTTGTAGATTTTCATTAGTCTGTACCTCCCAACCGTGGTAACGTGCCAAAAGCTCGTCTGCAGTATCCCACCCCATAGCTGTTTTAAGTCCACCAATAGCCTCAAAACACGCTTTTCTATACGATTTTACCGCTCCGCGCAAGTGGTCTTTATTAGTAAGGTTCTCAAGTACCCAAGCATCACCTTGCTTTATATAGCAAAAACCACCGTACATTCCTAACTGCTGATTTTCACTGTAATGCATATTCATTACCTCAAAGTAGTTAGCGGGAAAAACCAAATCCGCATCATACTTACAGATAATATCTACCTCTTTTTTGAGGTAAGGAAGTCCAAAGTTAAATGTTTGCACTATTTTAGCCCCAGGTTGATGTTCTCCTTTCTCTTTGCGCTGCACTAACTGTATCTGAGGATGCTGAACTGCCATTTCGCTTACTAACTGAGCTGTATTATCGGTCGAACCATCGTCTACTACTATAATTTGATAAGGAACAACCGATTGATTTATAAGCGATTGCAGAGTAAGTACAATACTCTTTTCTTCGTTATAAACAGGGATAATAATTCCAAAGTTCATCAGTTTTTTGCGTTATCAGTTTCTATTAGCCCGTCTTTTAGCCGGATAATACGATGTGCATATTGGGCTATATCTTCTTCGTGGGTTACCAATATCACAGTATTACCTTTCTGATAAATCTCATCAAAAAGATTCATTATTTCATAAGAAGTTTTTGAGTCAAGATTTCCAGTAGGTTCATCAGCTAAAATAATAGAAGGGTGATTTACCAATGCTCGTGCCACAGCTACCCGCTGGCGTTGTCCGCCCGAAAGTTCATTAGGTTTGTGTAGCATTCGGTCTTCCAAGCCCACCATTTTAAGTACTTCTTTAGCGCGCTCGTGTCGCTTTTCACGACTTACCCCTGCATATACCATCGGCAAGGCTACATTGTCTAAAGCGGTAGTTCGCGGCATTAGGTTAAAGGTCTGAAATACAAATCCTATTTCTTTATTGCGAATATCGGCCAATTCAGCATCGCTCATTTTGCTCACATCCTTTCCATTGAGTATATATTCTCCTGAAGTAGGCGTATCTAAGCAACCTAATATGTTCATCAAAGTCGATTTACCTGACCCTGATGGCCCCATCAATGCTACATACTCGCCTTTTTCGATAGTTAAATTAATACCTTTTAGCACGTGTAGCACCTCTGACCCTAATCTAAAGTCGCGTTTAATATCTTTTATCTCTAATAGACTCATTTTTATTAGTGTTTTTTGGTTATAATCAATTAGATGACAACTCTCCCAATGCCTCAATCAGTTTTCCAAAAGCCTTAGCGCGATGACTGATGCGGTTTTTCTCGGCTGCCGAAAGCTCCGCAAAGGTCTGCGAATAGCCTTCTGGCACAAAGATAGGGTCATAGCCAAATCCATTAGTACCTACAGGTTCTTTTGTAATATACCCTTGCGCTATCCCTTCAAAAGTATGTACTTCATCACCCATACATAAAGCGATAACTGTCTTAAAATGGGCACTTCTGTCCTGTTGGGCTTCCATATTTTTCAGCAGTAGTGCTATATTGTCAATATCACTTTTTTGTACACCTGCATAGCGTGCCGAAAATACCCCTGGCGCACCTCCTAAAGCTGTCACTTCCAAACCTGTATCATCAGCAAACACATCATAATGATAGTGTTTTTTCACATATTGGGCTTTCAATAAGGCATTCCCTTCTATGGTAGCTGCTGTTTCTGCTATCTCCTCATTACAACCTATATCACTTAGGCTTAGCAACTCTATTGTTTGAGGTAATAAGGCTTGAATTTCTTTCAGCTTATGAATATTATGGGTAGCAAATACTAATTTCATCTTTCTAAAATGCTAAAAAGAGGTTACAAAAAACTATAACCTCTTTTCAATCTATGAAAACAATTAACTATTCTTTTTCTTCTTGCGAGGCTGTGTCTTCTGCTTGCTGTGTCTTCTGCAAGTTCTTCAGTTCACGCAGCTTGTTCTCCCAAGTTTTGAGGTTTTCTTTTTGGTTGTGAATGTTCTTAACCACATCGCGTACCAATGGGTTTTTCTCATCTATTTTTCCAAAGAAAGCCAGATTATTCTCTAACTGTAGCACCTCCGATTTAATTTCATCTATGCGGCGTTTCACAAAGAGCACTTCGTTGTTAAGCGAGTTTTCATTATCGTCATTAATAAGTCGTTCTAACTTATTGTTGTACTTAATAATCTCTATTTCTTGCTTATCAAAGTTAAGTTTTTTATAGAGCGCATCTATAATCTTGTGGAACTTAAGGTCTATCGATTTCTTTGAATAGGTGCTATTACCTATCTCATTCCACTGATTTACAAATTGTTGTAGGGTCTCTATTTCTTTTTCTCTATCAGTACCTAATTGATACTCTTTTAGCTTGTCTAAAAACTCTTTCTTTCGTTGCAAAGCATCTGTTGCCTTATTCTTAGTAGCTTGTACAGCCTCTGCATAACGAGAGAAATACGTATCACACGCTTTTTTAAACTCCTTCCATATTTTTTCAGTGTTCTTAAGCGGCACACTACCTATTTCTTTCCACTCCTTCTGAATATTTTTCATCAGATCGGTAGTGTTTTCCCAATCAGTACTATCTTGGTTAGCTTTAGCTATTTCCACTAAAGCCATTTTTTTAGTCAGGTTATCTTGTTGTTCTTTCTTAAGAGTCTTATAGAACAAATTCTTCTTCTTATTGAAAGAGCGTAGAGCTACATTAAATGCTTTCCACACCTCATCGGCTTGGGCTAAAGGCACTTTACCAATATTGAGGAATGATTGGCGTAACTCTTCTACCTGTTTAGTGAGTTGTTTCCAAGTATTGTGCGAGGTAACTTCTTTTTCGCTAATAGCCTTTATACGAGCTATAATATCGTTTTTCTTCTTCGCGTTTTCCTCGTATATCTTATCCAAATTCTTTAGGTAGAACTGACGTTTGTCGTGTATTTGTTTGGTCAGTTCACTAAATCGTTGCCAGATAGATTCGCGGTGCTCTTTATCTACAGGACCTATTTCCTCTTTCCACACACGGTGCAGTACTTGTAGCTCACGCGAAGCCAGAAGCGCATCTACATCATCTTTTACTAACTCTTCAGCGCGCTGAATAATCTTTTGTTTCTCTTCTAAGTTTCGCTTAAAATCTATATCGCGTAGGTCTTTACTTAAGTGGATAAAGTCATAAAAGTTCTCCACGTGGTGGTGATAGGTATTCCACAAATCTTCATACTCAGCATTCGATACAGCCCCCGCTTTGCGCCAACGTTCTTGTAATTGCTGAAATTGCTTAAAGGTAGTACCTATATGCTCCTCTACATTAATAAGATTTTTAAGTTCTTCTATAATCTCCTTACGTTTTTCGAGGTTTTCTTTGTACGACTTTTCTAATTCCTTATAATACTGATTGCGCTTTTCTCGATATTCGTTAAAAGCCGTATAAAATTCTTTATACACAGGATTTTCATACTCAAATTCGTAGGGCTCTCCCCCTTCGCTAAGGTACTCATCTCTTTTTTCTTCTACGAGTGCCTCATATTTCCTATCAAACTCTTCTCGTATCGATTCCACAGAGCGTCTGATAGACTGAATTTTATCGGTATGGAGCAACTTTTTCAACTCTTTGGTAAGTTCACTCAATGACATAGCTTCATAGTTCACCAATGAAGTTTCTTCTAAACCATTTTCCTCTACAGGCAAAGTATTTTTTTCCTCTGACATAGCTAAGATTTTATACTAACGATTATTAAAAAACGCTACTAAATTACAACAATATATTGAAACTCCTAATATTTTTTGTATTTATTTTTATTATTTTTCAGTGAGTATTACATAACTCTCTAAAAATCAAATCATAAGCAATACAAATATTTTTTAGCGTCCTCCTATTTCTCTTAATATTTTTATAAAAATATCTATTTCTTCCTTTGTATTGAAGTGCGAAAGCGAGAGTCGTAATGAGGGATATTGTAATTGCTCTTTAGGAAGAAAAGCCGATAGCACGTGCGAGGTTTGCACGCTACCACTCTGGCAAGCACTCCCTTTAGAACAAGCCACTCCTTTTAGGTCTAACTCAAACAGCAAGGTATCATTCTTCTCTTTCAGCGACGGAAATCCTACATTTACAATAAGGTAAGACGCTTTTTCTTCCCCTTCTGCTGAACATCCATTAAAAACAGCCTCTGCAAAATGTTGCTGTATTTCTTCTATCAAGTACTGCTTCAACTGCCTTACCTTATGGGTGGCCTCTTCCATCTTCTCACACGATTGAGTGAGAGCTGCAGCCATTCCTACTATATTGTGCAAGGACTCTGTACCTGCCCTTAGCCCTTTTTCTTGTGCACCTCCATATATCAGAGGGTGTAGAGTGATGCCCTTGCGTATAAAAGCAAACCCCACTCCTTTAGGTCCGTGAAACTTATGGGCTGAAGCAGTAATAAAATCCACCGGTATCTGCTGCAAATCTATAGGATAATGCCCTACCGACTGAACAGTATCTGAGTGAAAATAAGCCTTATATGCCTTGCAAAGCATTGCTACACGCTCTATAGGCAATATATTACCTATTTCATTATTGAGGTGCATCAGGCTAACCAATACTTTCTGCGCAGCGTGCTGTGCTAAGGCGGCTTCTAAGTCTGACAACTGTATCTCTCCCTTATCAGTAAGGGGTAAATAGACTATTTTTATAGAATATTCTTTTGCCAATGCTTCAAGCGTATGCAGCACCGCGTGGTGTTCTATAGCGGTAGTAATAACTACTTGCACACCTAAATCGCGAATACAACCTCTCAATATCAGGTTGTTAGCCTCTGTACCTCCAGAGGTAAAAATAAGCTCTGAAGGTTGTGCGTTTAGCCATTTGCTTATACGTTTGCGCGCCCCCTCTATCAGTACCTTTGCACTGCGCCCAAAAGCGTGGGTCGATGACGGATTGCCATAAGTATGTTGCAATACTTCTGTCATCTGGGCGAGTACCTCTGGGTACAGAGGAGTTGTAGCAGCATTGTCAAAATAAATGTTCATCGGGCTAAGAAATTATTACGCTTTGGCTTGAGGTGCGTTATTCTTATTGTTGTTATTTTTGTTAGGACGATTGTTTTTGTTGTTAGGGCGGTTGTTGTTATGCTTATTCATACCTCCCTTTTTCTGTTTAGAAAAAAACAACGATACTAACAGAGCTATCACTGCAAAAACAGCAGCTAACCAAAAAGCTCCTCCATCACAAACATTAGTATCAAAAAGAGGTGCAATAAATACCCCCGCCAATACGTATTTTGATACGTCAAATAAATAATCTGAAATTCTTTTTTTCATTCTTTACTTTTAAAATTTGGCGCAAAGATACAACTTTTTATCGGTATATAAAAATTTTAGTGGTGAAACGGAAATAACAGCGGCAATACTAATACCATTACTACTCCCATTATAATTTGCAGCGGAAGCCCCACTTTCACATAATCTATAAAAGTATATCGCCCTGCCGACATCACTAAGGCATTAGGCGGAGTTGAAAAAGGCGAAGCAAAACACATACTCGCCCCCACAGCCACCGCAAACAGAAAAGGCTGAGGCTGTAAACCTAATGATATAGCTGTTTTCATAGCGATAGGAGCCAAAAGTACTGCCGTAGCCGTATTGCTGATAAACATCGTCATTAGCGAGGTAGTGAAATACACTCCTGCCAAGAGTACATACGGACTCTTATCGCCCAGACTGCTCACTAAAGTATTAGATACTAATGCCGAAACACCTGTTTTTTCTAAAGCTAATGCCATAGGCAACATACCGGCAATCAATACAATACTCTCCCAGTTAATAGTTTTATAAGCGGCTTCTATATTGCGCAGGGCTCCAGAGATAACCATTAGTAACGAGGCGATAAGCACTGCCGTTACAGGGGCTATCGGTATAAAGTCAAACATCATCGCTACCACCATTGCTACCATTATAAGGGCAGCTATAGGGGCTTTGTGCGTCAAGGTTACCTTAGAGGCTTCTGCTAATGGTTGCCCTAATACTACTAGCTGACTCCGCTCGGCATCGAGCTTAGCAATGTGTTCCCAAGTACCTTGTACTAATAAAATATCGCCTGCGTGCATCTTCTCATCTTTCAAATTCTGAAGTATATAGCTATCTTTACGCTGAATACCCAATATATTCAGCCCAAAGTGCTCACGTAGCTTACTGTCTTTTATAGGCGAATTTACAAGTTTTGAAGCGGGCATAATTAGCAGTTCTGCTATGCCTATATCGTGAAAATGAAGTTCGTTAGGCAAACGCTGTTCAGGGTGGTGAGCATCCAAAAAACTCAAATGATTTTCAGCATTCATCTGTTCTATTGCGTCAAATTCACCGCGCAAATACAGTATATCACCTTCATTTATTACCGTATCAGCATTTACCACCTCTTGCGTGCCCGTCTTAAAAAACGGATTGTTAGTAGTCGATTTTCGCCTAATTTCTAATACCGAAATGTGGTATCGCTGCGATAGTTTTATCTCTTTGAGGGTTTTCCCTCTAAAAAGCGAGTTTTCAGGCACTAATACTCTATATAAGTTTTTAGAAAGCTGGTATTCACCCACCAAATCATGAAGCGATTTACCTCCTTTTTTAGTATCTGATTTCGAAGTTCCTTTCTTTGAGAGGAAAAATTTGCTGGCGGGTATAAGTACCAACAAACCTACTATAAGGCAGATGATGCCCACAGGGGTAAACGAAAAGAAAGTAAGTTTTTCATAACCGTTTTTCACCAGTTCCCCCTCTATTACCAAGTTAGGAGGTGTACCGATAAGAGTCATCATTCCGCCCATACTGCTGGCAAAAGCCATAGGCATCAACAGCCGGCTACTATTGATATTACCGCTCATAGCCATACTGACTACTATAGGCATCATAAGGGCAACAGTACCTGTATTGCTAACGAAAGCCCCTATAAAAGCCGTTACGAGCATTACTAATATCAGTAGTTTCACTTCGCTATCGCCTGCCAAACGGAGTATTTTGCTACTTATCATTTTAGCTAACCCTGTCTGAAAAATAGCCCCTCCTACCACAAAGAGCCCTATCATCATCACTACTACCTTGTCAGAAAAGCCCGACAAAGCCTCTTCAGGCGAAAGAATACCCAATAACACCAATAGCACTAAAGAGCACATCGCTACTAAGTCAGAGCGCACTTTGCCGCTCATAAAGAACAGCGATGAAACGAGTAATATAATAAGGGTAGCGTACATAATTTTACAGATTTGCTAATTTGCTAATTCCTTAATTTGTCATTGACAAATTTACCGAGTAGTTCCCTTCCTCAAAAACCACTGATATATGTTCTTGCAGCGAGGTAGAAAGCGAAATACCTTTAAAATCTGCTTTTATAGGATATTTCTTGTGGTTTCTATTCACCAAAACAGCCGTAGTAAGCTGTTTAAGAGGTACTTCTAAGAAGTGTTTCACCCCATAAATAAGGGTAAGACCAGAATTGAGTACATCGTCTACCACTATCACCGATTTATGGGTATATGCTTCAGGAGGTACTGAAGTAGTAATACCAGCCAACGGATTTTTCTTATCCATCATCACCTTGCAGAGGGTTACTTTCAGAGGGGCAATAGTAGCCAATACCTCGTTGAGTTTCTCAGCGAAGATAAAACCATTGCCGTTAATCCCTGCTAGTACAATCTCTTCTTCATTTAGGTGGTTTTCATATATCTGATAAGCGATACGCTTTATTTTACGTTCAATATCAAGATGGTTTAGTATCTGAGTCATCGTCTAAATAATTTTGTTAAAACAACGCGCCAAAGATACAAACTATATTTATAAAAAGCAAAAAAACTTTGCCAAAGTTTTACCTTCAGCAAAGTTCGTCTTTCGTATTTTGTCTCTTTTCTTTATTTACAGTATCAGCATCGCATCTCCGTAAGAGTAGAATTTGTATTTTTGTTCTACCGCCTCTTTATAAGCGCGCATTATTAGGTCGTGACCCGCAAAAGCTGATACCATCATCAATAGGGTAGATTTAGGGGTATGAAAATTGGTTATCATCGCATTAGCTACACTAAAGTCATAGGGCGGGAAGATAAACTTATTCGTCCAACCATCAAAAGGATTTACTAACCCATCTGCCGATACCGAACTTTCAAGTACTCGCATTACAGTAGTACCTACGGCACATACTCTTTTTTTCTTTTCTTTAGCAGCGTTTATAATATTAGCTTGGTCTACAGGTATATGTATCTCCTCGCTATCCATTTTGTGCTTCGATAGGTCTTCTACCTCCACAGGGTTAAAAGTACCTAAGCCCACGTGTAGGGTTACTTCAGCAAAGCTAATCCCCTTTATCTCAAGGCGTTTCATCAAGTGTTTAGAGAAGTGCAAACCTGCTGTAGGGGCTGCTACGGCACCCTCGTGTTTGGCGTAGATAGTCTGATAACGCTCTTCGTCTTCAGGCTCTACAGGGCGCGAAATATATTTAGGTAGCGGTGTCTGTCCTAGCTCTACCAAACGTTGTCTAAACTCCTCATAAGTACCGTCATACAGAAAACGAAGCGTGCGCCCACGCGAGGTAGTGTTGTCAATCACCTCGGCTACTAAGTCGCCATTTTCGCCAAAGTACAACTTATTGCCTATACGTATTTTGCGAGCTGGATCTACAAGCACATCCCAAAGACGCTGTTCTGCGCTGAGTTCGCGTAGTAAGAAGACCTCTATTTTAGCCTTAGTTTTCTCTTTATTCCCATAAAGGCGTGCTGGGAACACTTTAGTATTGTTAAGCACAAATACGTCGCCATCGTCAAAATAGTCGATGACATCTTTAAAGAGTTTGTGTTCTATTTTGCCTGTTTTTCGGTGTATAACCATTAGCCTTGCTTCATCGCGGTTTTCGCTTGGGTATTCAGCTAATAGCTCTTTTGGAAGATCAAAATTAAAGTTTGAAAGTTTCATAATATCTTTTTAAAATCCGAAGTACTCCCCTTCCTTGTAGTTATTTTCTCTAATAAAAAAGTCGGGATGACTGGACTCGAACCAGCGACCACACGCACCCCATACGTGTACGCTACCAACTGCGCCACATCCCGATTTTTATTTTTCGGCGGCAAAAGTACAACCTTTTTGCTAAACCACCAAATTTTTCATTTATAAAATTAACTCATCGACAAATCATCAAATTGTCAAATCGCCAAATTAGCTAATCGTCTTATTTCTTCAACCAATTATTCTCAAATTTGCAATTCCTATACTCGCCATTAATCGCTATATAGGTCTTTTCTATGTGCTCTTTCATCCATTTAGCAATAGCTTTTAGCTGTTTTTCTTTCAGTGCCAAATCTTGTATTTTCACATAGTCTTTAGTAAAATCAGCTTGGTGCTCCTCTATACGATTGGTTATCTTATAGATGCGATAGCTTTTCTTACCAGTGCGGTCTTCATCTAAGAAAGGCACTGACACCTCATCGTCTTTTAAGTCCGATATACGAGCGTAAAGACTCGGCTCTATACGGGTAAGTTCAAAACGAGATGATAGGTCTTCAGGGTTGATAAGCTGTCCACCGTCATTGCGGGTTTCTTTTTCATCAGAAAAATTACGAGCAGCCTCGTCAAAGGTAAGTTCTTTATTTACTATTCTATCGCGTATTTTAGCTATTTTCTCTTTAGCCTCATCAAGTGCCTCTTGGGGGATATCAGGCATTATAAGTATGTGGCGCACACTAACCTCTTTCCCTCTAATCTTGTCCATTTGTATGATGTGCCAACCAAAACTCGATTCAAAAGGCTTAGATATTTCGCCCTCGCGTAGGGTGAAAGCCACATCTTTAAACGCCTTGTCAAAAGCCGAATTACGGTTGAAAGTCAGTAGCTGACCTCCTGTAGCGCGGTCTTGCGAGTAAAGTATCGCTTTGGTAGCAAAGCTCATTCCGTTTTCCTCTACATCTTTCTTAATGTCGTTTAGTAGGTCTATTACCTTTTGCACAGCACTTGGGGGGGCTACTGGGTTCACCACTATCTGAGCTATCTCAAGCTCTGTACCAAAGTGCGGACGCTCATCGGCAGGTATAGCGTTAAAAAAGTTGCGCACTTCTTCAGGGGTTACCTCTACATCTTTCACTATCTGCTGACGCATACGTTGCGCTAAGGTATTCACTTTAAAGAGCGTAAAAAGCTCCTCGCGCATTGATTGCTCGTCGTCTTTTTTATAAAACTCTAATAGTTTCTTTATATCACCACCCAATTGTGCTGTAAGGTACTCTATACGTTGGTTTACCTGTTCGCGCACTTCAGCATCGGTTAGCTTCACACTGTCTTGCACAGCTTGGTGAGCGTAAAGTTTGTCCTCCATCAGCTTGCCAAGCATCTGGCAGCGAGTGATATTTTTTGTATCTACTTCTTGCTGTTTTAGGTCTATGTACGCCTTGTCTATATCCGATTCTAAAATCAAATAATCGCCTACTACAGCCGCCACGCCGTCTACTTTCTTGCGCTCAGACTGTGCCCAAAGAGGGGTAGTAAGCAACAGAAGTGCCAGAACTGATAAAATTTTTGTTTTATTCATACATTTGTTATTAACGTTAGTGTTATACTTAATCTTCATCTTCTTACGCAAAATATATGCCTAACTGCATTATACAGCCGGCAAAAATAATATTTATTTCATAAAAACGAAACTTTCTGCCTTATTTTATTTTGTTTCCTCCTATCAACCAGCCCACTGCAGGAAAGTAAAACAAAGCCGTTGCTGCCCACAAAATCTCATAGAAATAGGTGAATATATAGTACTGCCACCATACCGCAAAACCTTTATAGGCTATCAAAAGTTCTGTAACTACAAAGGCAAACAAAAACAAATATACCAACCACCGATTTACCTTATACACTTCTTCTAAAAAGAATAATAACCCTATTAAGATGATTCCTAAAAAGTTAAAATGCAAGTAAGCTATTAGCAAATCAATGTTTTGAAAAAGGTAAGGAGTAAGCTGCGGAAAAGCTCCTGTAAACATCATCAGCAGCTTTAGTATAAAAAGAGTCATAAATACCGTAGGCAACAAGCGCAAAGGCTTCGTCTTAAAGTACAGATACGCTAAGGTTGCTACGGCTCCCAACCATAATAATACCGAAAGTCCACCTAATATATAGTAAATAGGGTAACTAAAATAGCCCACCCACGAAATAAACAGCGAACCCAATACACCTGCCTGAAAAACGATAAACACACGCTTAATAAGGGTCGGATACTGCGCTTGCCAACCCATTTTATGCACTAACAACCCTATAAGACTGCTAAGCATCCAGCCGTTGTACTGAAAATGCAAGAAAAAAGCAATAGCACACATATACATCCCCGAAAACTTGCCAAACTTCACAATCGTCACAGGCATCATCCATATCCCTATGCTCGAGAGTATAAGATAGAAAATCCC
>NZ_KN390022.1:15008-23367 GCF_000213295.2 Capnocytophaga sp. oral taxon 329 str. F0087 | reverse complement strand
CAGGATAGGACAAAACGAAATATAAAAACGAGCACCGGTCTAAAAAGACTTACCTTTTTAGACCGGTGCTCATTTTGTATTATTACTTCTACTTCTTCATTCCCATAAAGAAAAATCCGTAGCAGCGCTCATTTTCTTCTAATTGTAAGAAATCTTTCATCTGAAACATAAAGCCGGGGGTACCCCAATAGCACCCTATGCCGTGGGCAGTGCAGGTGAGGTACATATTTTGTACAGCCATCGCTGTCGCAGCTATTTCTTCCCACTCAGGCACTTTTCCACTAAAACAAATGCTAATAGTTACTATTGTATCTGATTTAGCTGTTTTTTGGGCTATTTCATTCATTTTTCGCTCAGAAAAGTTCTCAGCAGGTACATTTTCTTTGTACAGTCGTACTAATTCTTCTCCCAAAAGGGCTTTATCAGTACCTCTATGAGCTTTTAGGCGCCAAGGTTTGGTGCGTTTATGGTTAGGAGCATAGTCAGCAGAGCTGATAATCTCTTCTAATACTTCTTTGGCTATAGGTGCATCACTATATTCAGGAGGGAATATACTCTTGCGAGTGGTAATGATGTGTCGGAGTGTTTGGGCTTCTGTCATAATACTAAGAATTAATGTTTAATGGGGCAAAGATAATAAATTACTAATTATTATGTATCTTTGCGCCCAATAAAATAGATAATATATGGGAAGTAAAAATAAACTTAAACGTTTTGAAGAAAACAAGACTTTTGCTAATGTTATACAGCCTTCGCGAGAGGAGCTTTTAACCAACACTTTTGCTTATAAAGAGAAGTGGAATGAGCTGTATTTTAAGAATAATAACCCTATTGTCTTAGAATTAGGCTGTGGTAAAGGCGAATATTCAGTAGGCTTAGCTAAACGACACCCCGAAAAGAATTTTATAGGTATAGATATCAAAGGAGCGCGCTTTTGGAGAGGAGCTAAGACAGCAGTTGACGAGCAAATAGCCAACGTAGCTTTTCTTCGTACCCAAATAGAACTCATAGAACAATGTTTTGCACCCGAAGAGGTGAGCGAAATATGGATTACTTTCCCCGATCCTCAGATAAAATACAAACGCACTAAACACCGGCTAACAAATGCTGATTTCTTAGCCCGTTATCAGCATATTCTAAAACCAGAAGGCTATATACATCTGAAAACTGATAGCGAATTTATGCACGGCTATACTCTCGGACTGCTACACGGAGCCGGACATAAGGTGCTGTATGCCAACCACAATATCTACAATAGTGATGGGGTACCTACAGAAGTTACCGAAATCAAGACTTTCTACGAGCAGTTTTATTTAGAGCAAGGCAAACCTATCACTTATATTAGATTTCAGCTAAAACGAGATTAACAAACTACTTTTTAAGAGCAATCACCCGAATGGTGCGCTTAACTTGTTCTGCTATAGCGCGTGCTTGTGCAACCTCAGGGTTTACAATTGTAACGTGTCCCATTTTTCGGAAGGGACGCGTTTCTTTTTTACCATAAATATGCGGAGTTACCCCCTCCATTGCTAATATTTGTGCTATGTTTTCATATACTACCTCTCCTTGCTCACCTTCAGCTCCTACAAGATTTACCATTACACCAGCTACTTTGCTTTGGGTACTGCCTAATGGAAGCCCTAAGATAGCTCGCAGGTGTTGTTCAAACTGGTTAGTATAAGCAGCCTCTATGCTGTAGTGACCAGAGTTGTGAGGGCGTGGGGCTACTTCATTTACTAATATCTCATCGTCTGCTGTTTGAAAGAGTTCAACAGCCAAAAGACCAACCACACCAAAAGCCTCTGCTACTTGCACAGCTATAGCTCTTGCCTTCTGGGCAACAGCATCATCTATACGAGCGGGACAAATAACGTATTCTACCTGATTAGCCTCAGGGTGAAACTCCATTTCTACCACCGGATAAGTACAAACTTCTCCTTGACTGCTTCTGGCTACTATTACAGCTAATTCTTTAGCAAAAGGTACTAAAGTTTCAGCTATACACTGCCCATCAGGCAAGCCGTTAAGGTCGGCAAGTTGGCGTACTATCTTCACGCCATTGCCGTCATAGCCAAAACGTGCAGACTTCCACACAAAAGGCAATTTTAGTGTACCTACTTCAGCAGCTGCGCACAAATCGGTAAGAGACTCAAATGCCGTAAAAGGAGCCGTAGGAATACCGTTTGCTGCATAGAATTGCTTTTGCACAGCCTTGTTTTGTATCTGCCGAATAGTCTGCGGACTAGGATATACTTGCACCCCTTCAGCTTGCAGCTTTTCAAGGGCATCAACGTTTACATTCTCAATTTCTATAGTGAGTACTTGTACATCTTTGCCGAACTGATAGACGGTATCAAAGTCGGTCAGGCTTCCTTGCACAAAGGTATTACTACCGATGCGGCAGGGCGCTTCAGCAGAGGGGTCTAGTACTTTAGTAGCAATATCAAATTTGCGAGTTTCGGTTAAGAGCATCTTGCCGAGTTGTCCTCCACCGAGTATGCCGAGGGTAAAGTCTGATGAAAAATAGTTAGTCATAGTTAAAGTTATTTGTTTTTTATCTCTCTAATCAGGTATATATATACAGGGAAGTGGTCTGAATAGCCCCAAGTGTAGTTGCCATTTGCCATACTGCGGAAAGGATAACCTTTATAGCGTCCTTTGGGGTTTGCCAAATAAGGACGGTTGAAAATACCGGCTTTCCAATAGCGGTAACTGCTCTTGTCTTCTTTTAGTAGGTCGTAGGTGAAATATATTTGGTCAAAGAGATTCCAACCGTCTTGATAGGCGAGAGTCCCCATTCCTTTCTTTAGCATTGCCTCCATAGGGTTGAAGAGCTCACCGGGCTTAACATCTTCCTTTTTATCTTTAGTTTTAAGTATGTTTTTAAATCCGGAGTTGATAGGGTCGTCATTAAAGTCGCCCATCGACATTATCTTAGCATTAGGATTTATCTTTAGCAGCGAATCAATAATCTGCTTGTTTAGAGCAGCAGCTTTTTCGCGCATAGGACGACTTTTAGCCTCTCCTCCTAAGCGTGAAGGCCAGTGATTTACGATAAAATGTACTTCTTCACCATCTAAATCCCCACTAACTAATAGCTGGTCACGAGTGTAGAGGGGTTTACCGTCTTCTTTGGTTAGGTATAGAGGGTGTGCTTTAGATGATGAGGGCTTAAAAACACCTTGTTTGTACAGAAGAGCCACATCTACCCCACGTGCATCAGGCGATTCGTAATGTACAATGCCGTAATTATATTTCTTTAGGTAAGGGGTATTGATAAGGTCGGTTAGTACCACATCGTTTTCTATTTCGGCGACGCCTATAATATCCGGAGCGTGATGGGTAACATCAGTACCTATTTCTGAGAGTACCTTTGCTATCTTCTGTACGTGGTCGTTATATACTTTTGAAGTCCAACGGTCAGCCCCGTTAGGGGTACGGTCGTCATCAAACTTATGTGGGTCGTTGATGGTATCAAAAAGGTTTTCTACGTTATAAAAAGCAACGGTTCTTACCATAAATTTCTTCGGTTGTGCGTTTACATACGCTAGTGCCAATAAGCACCATACTAAAATTAAATTTCTTCTCATTATATTAGTCATTAATCAGTCATTAGTTATATTATTACCTAAAAATTCTATTAAAAAAGCTCTTTTTCTTTTCGGGTTCTTCTTTTTGTTGGGTAGCGCTTTGGGTGTTAGGGTTCATCACATCGTCTATCGAAATCTCATCGTCATCATTGTCTATATCGTGCAGCTTACCTTTGCGCTCATATAGGCGATAGTGTATATCTCCTGCGTATATAGTATCTTTAGGCGGAGCGCTTAGAAGGCGGTCTATAAAGCCCTCGCGTACTACCGATTCGCATTCTAATACCTCGCTGCGTACCTCATCACTCACTTCAAAAGTAGCTTTTGTAAGCGAGTTAAACTGCCGATTGCGGTTCAGTTGTTGTATAAACAGAGCAGCTATAGGCAGTGCCGAGTTAGCTCCTTGCCCTATACGGGTACTGCGGAATCCTATCTGGTGGTCATTACCTACCCAGCTAATCATCACTAAGTTAGGAAGCATTCCAGCGAACCAACCGTCTTTGTTGTCTTGGGTAGTACCGGTCTTACCTGCTAAATCGTTGGTAAGTCCGTACTGTCCACGCATACGGGCAGCGGTACCTTCATTTACGGTAGCGCGCATCAGCTGTATCATCTTTTGGGCAGTGGTCTCACTAATGGCAGCCTCTTGTTTAGCAGGCTTGTGTTGCCATATCACTTTCCCTTTTTTATCTACTATTTTTTCTATGAAATAAGGTTGCGAAGGCACCCCTTTATTAGCAAAGGTAGTAAAGACTTTTGCCATTTCTATAACCGGTAATTCGGCAGAACCTAAGGCTATTGACGGCACTTGGGGCAGAGGGGTTTTCACTCCCATCTTATAAGCTTTTTGGATAACATTTTGCAGTCCTGCGTAGAAAAGGGTCTGTACAGCTATAGTGTTCAACGATTCTTTCAGCGCCTTGCCTACCGAATAATAAGTGCTGGGGTCATCGTCTGTGGCTGACGAGTTGCGAGGCGTCCAGTACTTCTCATCGGCATAGGTAAGAGCACGTGGCGAGAAATGCGAACATACAGGCATTCCCATTTCTAAGGCAGTAGCATAGACGATAGGCTTAAATATCGAACCTACCTGCCGCTTGCTCTGTAGTACGTGGTCGTATTTAAAATGCTCAAAATCAACACCTCCTACGTAGGTCTTTACAGCGCCTGTCTGAGGGTTTACACTTACGAACCCCGTGTTTAGCAAGCGTATGTAGTGCGAAAGGCTATCGAGGGTGCTGTGCTGCTGTACCTTGTCTTCTTCGTAAAACGACAATTCCATATTTTTCTTTTCGCTCAGCTGCTTCCATATCTCCTCTTCAGTTAGGTTTTTAGCTTTCAGTTCTTTATAGATAGGCAGTCGTTTTACTTCTTGCTTAAACCAATCGCTGTCTAAGTTCCAAGGCGCTTTTTTGCCATAAGCCTGCTCAAATTCTTTTTGTAGGCGGGCTAAGTGCTTCTTTACAGCTGTTTCAGCGTATTCTTGCATCGTATAGTCGATAGTTGTGTAGATGCGAAGCCCATCTCTGTAGATATTGTAAGGAGTGCCGTCTTCTTTTGTGATATTTTTTAGCAGTTCCGGCAGTTGTAAGCGTATTTGCTCGCGCAAATAGGGAGCAACCCCTTCACTTATTATGGTATTGTAGTTTATTTTCAGGCTGTCTTTAGTTTGTGCAGCAAAATCTTCATCTGTCAGATAGCCATTTTTCTTCATTTTAGCCAATACCGTATTCCGGCGCTCCTCACTGCGCTGAGGGTACAGACGAGGGTTGTAGTTGTTGTTTGCCTTTAGAGTGCCTATTAGCGTAGCAGCTTCGTTCAGGGTCAGCTCCTTAGCAGGTTTGTTAAAAAAGCGATACGAGGCACTCTCTATACCGTAGGTATTATCGCTAAAAGGCACAGTGTTTAGGTAGAGGGTAATGATTTCCTCTTTGGTGTAAACGCTTTCTATCCGCCTTGCGATAATCATCTCTTTTATTTTGTGTACAGGCATCGTCAGTTTGCCATAGCGTTCCCCACGCCCAAAGAGGTTTTTAGCCAATTGCATCGTTAGGGTACTCCCCCCTCCTGAAGAGTCATCTTGCAGTAGGAGAGTTTTAAAGAAAACCCTAAAAAGACTCTTAGTATCTATCCCACTATGGTCGTAAAAACGCTCGTCTTCAGTGGCTATAAGCGCATTGATAAGGTAAGGGGGAAAGTCTTTGTATTCTATACGCGTACGGTCGAAGATAAAAAACTTACCTATACAAACGTTGTTATCATCGTAGATAAGGCTGGCTTCAGCTTGGCGCAATTCTTTAAGTTCCTGTTTGGTAGGCAGTTTGCCAAAAGCCCCAAAGTAGATGAGTAGTATCAGTAGCAATAGGCAACCCAAGCCACTAGCTATAATGATGCCTCCCCATTTCAGGTAAGATTTTCGCGAAGTGCCGCGCAATGAGTAGATACCAAAAGGTATGAGCACTATAGCGGCTACAGCGGCTATCCAAAGGGTTTTAAGGCAATAGCGCAATAGGCGGTATAGTTTTTCGCCTATCCACACACATCCCTCTAGCACACGCGAAAGCCCTGTGCCCAGAAAGAGCAGGCACGCTACCGCATACTTTTTATAAGGTATATTTTTGTGCATTAGCTTCTTTGATTTAACCATTTCAGAGTACAAAAATACAAAACAATTATTAATTAGCAAATTTGCCAATTATAAGTTGATATATTTATCGAAATAGTTAGCTATATTTTTCAGTTCTTCGCGATAGAGGTCATCTTCTTTTTCTGAGAGGATACCATAGCCGTAACGCCTAAAGGTCTGTAGCACTTCCGAAAGAGCATCGGTAGTGAGCTTTACGGTTATCAGTACAGTATCTTCGTGATAGTTAGAAATGTATAACCCTAAAAGCTGACTGTGGTTGCTTTCCACTATCTGGGCTATTTCGGCAAATGAATAGCTGTGGGCGTCTTTTTCTAAGATAAGCACGCGTCCTGTCTCTTTTATAAAAGGGGTTTCAGCCAGTTGCAGTACAAAGTCGCGAAGCTGATAGCAACCTATTAGGTGCTGAGCTTCATCTACTACCGGCAGCATATCTGTCCGATGGGCAGCAAAAGCCTCCATTACCGCATCCCACGAGGTGTTTACCGACACGCTGTAATGGTCAAAAGCATAGCGATACTCGCTGATAAGAGCCTCTTCGGCTTCTTCAGCGATAGTAGCTTTGCTTAGCACCCCCACTAATAGTCCCTCTTCGCACACGGGGAGTGCCGAAAGACTATGCGCCTCAAAGAAAAGTTTTGCCTCCTCTACCGAGCGGGTTATTTCTATGTATAAAGAATGTGTGGTCATAAGCTATGGAGGTTTTAATAACAATCTGTTTTTATTTGTCCATTGTTTTCAAAGTAGCTCAGGGGTTTGCGTAGGTGAAAATGACAGACCTCTTCTAAAGTTTCCTTTACAGCTTTTAGCATTGCCATCGAACCGCAAATCATCACTACCCCTCCTTCGGCTAACAAGTTAGCAAAAAACGAACCTTCGCGGTGAATGATGTCCTGCACGTAAAACTTGTCTCCTTCTCGCGAAACGGCCTGCCAGTAAGTGCTGATTTTCCCTTCTTCTATATAAGGGTCTATATAAGGGCGATACAACTCTAAAGAGGCTTCGCGCCTACAACCCCATACTAAGGTAAGAGGCTTTTTGTCGGTATTCTCCTCTATCATTCCAAGGAAAGGCGCCATACCGGCTCCATTGGCGATACATACCACTTGGGGCGCTTTCTTAGGGAAATGAAAATTTGGGTTAGGCTCTATCACTGCCCGCAATGTTTCGCCTATAGGCAGGTCGTTTAGCAGGTTCGATACCACCCCTTGCGCAACCAGCTTAACGCTTAGCCATATTTCTTCGCGATATTTGGCTATAGAGTACAAACGCTCGCGACCATCAGCAGGGGTAATACCCAGTAGGTCGCCCGATTCAAAAGCTACATTCTTAAGCGGTTTTAGGCGTACTAAGAAAATATCATCATCCATCACAGGCGTTCTCTCTACTACTGTCAATTCTGTGCGTTTGCGTTTTTTACGAGTCAGGAAGTCTGACGGCAAACGCAGATTGAGGTCTTGGGTAGCACTCCACTTTTCAGCCCACTGCCTAAAGGCGTCTACCGACTGGTCGCTTATGGTGTGCAACGGAGTCATCGCCTTGGCTTGTGGCTCTTTGGCTAAGAGTACATCTACCTCTTTGGCAAATCGGCAAAACTCAGGATACGAAAGCGACCCAAACCCGACCACCGTATAGCCAAAGCTCTGCACTATAGGGTGTTTCTTCCAGAGTTCAGCAAAACGAGTCCCCGTCATAGGGGCATCGCCATCGCCGTAAGTACTCGCAAAAATAAGCAATTGTTCTAATTGTGGATAGTTGCCAAAATCGTTCATATCAGCTATATAAGAGCGTTTGCCTTGCCTTAGCAGGTCATCGTGTACAGCGCGTGCAAACTCGCGAGTACTACCGCCCTCAGTACCTACTAACACTATGTATTCACACACTTCTTTAGCAAACGGATTCACGCTCTTTTTGCGCCTTTTCAGCGTGATAGCAAAACCCGAATAGATAAAAAATAGTATAGCCAAACAGCTGATAAATAGCAGAGTAGCCCAAATATAATGCCCTTTGCCTATGTGTAGGGTGCGCACTAAGTAAGCCAATCCTTTAAAAGGAGAGGTCGAGGTGCTGATAATCTCACCTGTAAACTGATTCACAATCACATTTTTATTGATAAAATCTATCT
>NZ_KN390022.1:8557-14510 GCF_000213295.2 Capnocytophaga sp. oral taxon 329 str. F0087 | reverse complement strand
CCTCTTCAACATCTTCAAAAGCAGGAAACTCTACCGACCGCACTTCAGACAGGGGTACGTTGAAGACCTCAAAATCAGTGTAAGCTCTTGCGGGTTCTTCCGATAGGGTAGAGGCATCGTACTCGTGTTGAGGTTTAAATTTAGGTACAATTCCTATGGTTTCCAGCGTCATATACACGCCGGTAAGGCAAATAATAAAGATAAATACGAGCATCCAGCGCCCTATAGCCGAATGGTAATGAGGGTTAAATTCTTCCCCTTCGGGTAGTTTTCCAAAGAAGTGGCGCCAGCGTTGCTGTTTGCGTACAATCAGCCATATACCCGATAAGGCTATTATTGCAAAGCACAAAGCCGTGATTCCCATTATCACCCGTCCTGTTTTGCCCATATAGAGCGAGCGGTGCAAGGTTTTAACGAACTGTATAAACTTCGAAGGCTTATAATTTCCCTCCATTACCGCGCCCGATTGGGGGTGTATAAATAGTTTTTTACCCTCCGATGTCTCTACTTGCACAAAGTGATTGCGGTCGATAGTGAGTTTAAGGGCATCTATCTTCTTCTCTTTTAGGGCGGCAATGGTTTGGGCAAGAGTCGCCTTTTCAAACTCTGCACTTTTGTAAGGCAATGTTTGGTTATACACCGATTCTACTGCTAATATAGCCCCTGTAAGAGCTCCCAGCAATATGAATACCCCCGCTATTAGGGCAATTATTAAATGAAGTTTTCTTGCCATTTGTCAGTTAGTTACATCTTGGTTCATCAGTTATAAGAGCTTTTTCAATTCTTATTTCTTCAAGGCGTTTTAGTTTCTTTTCTTTTACAAAATCGTATAGATAGTAATAACCATCAAAAGATACTATAGCAACATTCTCTCTTAAGTATTGTATACTATTATATTTAGGTTCAGCTATTATTTCTCCTTTCAGATTGATAAGACCTATACCGCTATCAGTATAGTATTTAGCAACCCCATTTTTAAAGGAGCTTACCCCTCTATTAGTAAACTCAAACGGAATCACTACCTCATTTTTTAGGTTGATATACCCCCATTTACCATCTTTGCGTACCGCAGCCAATCCTTCGCTAAAATTACCTACTTCTTCATATTCTAACGGAATTATTACCTTGCCATAGCCATCTATATAGCCCCATTTACCCCCTTTTTTAACCCCAAAAATACCATTACCACTCCAATTGTTTATAAAACCATCATAGGTATCTAATAAATTACCATTCAAATCATAGACCATATACTTACATTCCTTACGTACCCCTACTATGTAAGTGTTGTCAGAAGGTTCAATCACATCGGCATCAAAATCTTGAATAACAGGTTCTCCTTTAAGGTTGATATATATGTAATCTCTCACTTCCATTACTTTAGCCAAACCTTGTCGAAAGGCAAAAGCATCTCTGTAGGTAGCAGGTATCACCCATTCATTTTTAGTATTGATATATCCCTCTTTGCCATTCAATCTTGCTACAATAGGAATATTGTCATCTATCTCATCGGTGTAAATCCAGCGATAGCTTATAGGGATAATTTCTTTCCCTTCAGAGTTAAAAAGACCTGTTTTATCATTAAGAGTTACTGTATAGCCATTTTTGTTAGAGTTTATAAATGAATATTTTAAGGGGAGTATTATAGTACCTTTTTCAGAAACCACCCCATATTTCCCATTCTTCTCAACAATAAACTGACCTTCACACCCAAATCTTATAGAGTTATAAGTTCCTTTAAGAATGGGTCGTAAATTTTCGTTATACACCCAGCAGCCTTTTGTTTTACCACAAGCAATGATGTATGGTTGTTTTTGTTTTATAGAATTAAAAGTAGGGGCTAACACTGTTTTTCCCTGCAAATTGACCAATCCTAACTTACCCTTTTCTTCAAAGATAAAGTATTTAGGTTGTGCCAACCCCATAAAGCCACACAACAGCAAGACTAATTTGATTATTTTCATTATTTTCATATTTGCTAATTTGTTAAAGGTTAAAATTTGTTTAAGTCTCTCCCCAAAGTTTTTCGTGTATGCTAACCGTCACCTCTCCCCATCCCACTGACCATCCCATCTCCCCATTCTGCTGACCGTCATATCTCCCCATCCTGCTGACCATCCCATCTTTCCTTCCTGCTGACCATCACCTTTCCCCATCCTGCTGACCGTCACATCTCCCCCTTTGAAGGGGGCTGGGGGGATGTTAATCGTCAAACCGTCACCTCTCCCCCTTTGAAGGAAGTCCGCGAGCTGGCGCAGCGGAGTATGTGCAAGGGGGGATGTTAATCGCCAAATCGTCAAATTTGCTAATTCCCTAATTTGTTTGGCACGAGTTATAGGCTTGCGCCAGCGGTGGGTAAAAAAGGCTTCTCTTCTAATGTTTCTAAATTGAGTGTGCTAAAGTTGTGATTTTTATCTATCAACAGTAATGAATTGTTGAAAAACTCACTAAACCCTACTCTTCCTAATTTGTATTTTTTGTAGGAAAAATCATTGCGATTGACGATGAACAACCAATTGCCATCTAACAAATAGACCGCTATATAATCAGGATTATCAGAAAGACATATTGAAAAAAGTGTTTTGCCACTAAGCTTTTCTTTTTCTTTAAAATTGATACGCCAAACTTCCTCGTCTTCATTGTTCATATACACTAAGATATTACTGCCTAAATAGTAGTAACCTTTGTTGTCGCAAGCTACTTTACAATCAGATATACGTATTTTTTTATCAGTAGGTATGGCTGAAAACATAAGTGTATCAAAGTTGAATTTGTACAGATTAGGCTGTCTGAAAGCACTAAAATACACCGAATTACTTGCAGGATGATAAGCAGTGTTACCCCATTGTGTTTTTTCGTCGAGAATAGCTATTACTTTACCCGTTTCGACATCTACACAAAAAGGGTTTCCATAAATATTCTTATAAATATCGCTTTTAGTTACTGAAAATACTTTGCTACCTTCTCTATCAAGACAAGGATAGATAAAAGTATGATTATAAATGGTATTTGTTATAGTTTTTTTATCAACATCAACCATAAGTAATGGTTCATTAGTGTCAATACTACGAGAAACAGCTATGGTTTTTCCGTTATCAGCTATAGCCCTAACCATATAATCCTTGTATAAAGAATCTTTTAGCACACAAAATGCTTTTTCTTTATCAAAATCCCGACACCAAATACCCTCTTTCCCAAAGTAGTATCTGTGCCAAAAATACATTCGTCTGTTAGTAAAATCTGTAATTATACTCATTTTATTGATTTACTGATTTGCTAATTTGTTCGAGGCTCTCCCAAAAGTTTTTCGTGTATGCTGACCATCCCATCTCTCCGTCCTGCTAACCGTCACCTCTCCCCGTCCTATTGACCGTCACATCTTTCCATCCTGCTGACCGTCACCTCTCCCCCTTTGAAGGGGGCTGGGGGGATGTTAATTGTCAAATCGTCACCTCTCCCCGTCCTATTGACCGTCACATCTTTCTATCCTGCTGACCGTCACGTCTCCCCCTTCGAAGGAAGTCTGCGAGCTGGCGCAGCGGAGTATGTGCAAAGGGGGGATGTTAATCGCCAAATTGCCAAATTGACTAATTAGTCAGCTCAAACCGTATTTTCTTCGCATTCTTCAGCGCCTCGTGACTGATAAAATACGATTTGTAAGGCTTCCCATCGATGTAAATATTCTTAATGTAAATATTTTCGGGCGAAGCATTACTTTCTATTACCAAATCACCAGCAGGATAGTACTTCGGATCGCGTTTGAGGGTGATTTTAGTGAACTTAGGCGAGGTAAAAGTATAGTTAGGCTCAGCAGGAGTAATAGGATAAAAACCTGCCATACCATAGATAAGCCAAGCCGACATTACCCCTGTATCCTCATTCCCTGGCAGTCCCGCAGGTTTGTTTTGAAAATACTCATTGATAAGTTGGTCTACTTTCTGTTGGGTCTTCCACTCTTTACCTTTAAGGAAGTTGTACAGATACGGATAGGCAATATCAGGTTCGTTAGCCATATCGTACTGCTTACTGTCAAAAATATGGTCGAGTTGCTTTTCAAAAGGCTTTTCACCACCCATTAGCTTAATCATTCCTTTCACATCGTGGGTTACCATATATACGTATTGCCACGCATTACCTTCTATGTAGCCCACATTTTCTTCAAAGTTAGCCCCACTTTCAGGGTTGAAAGGCGCATACCATTTGCCATCAGCGTGGCGCGGACGCAATAAATGGGTTTCTTTGTCAAATAGCTTTCTATACGAATAAGCCTGTTGATTAAACTTCTCGTAATCAGCTTTTTTGCCTAACTTCTTAGCTATTTGTGCAATAGCAAAATCAGCCGCATTATACTCTTGGGTAGTTGATACCGGACCTCTTACACCCCCATCTACACTCAGGTAACCCAACTTCCAATACTCTTTCACCCCTGGGCGTATAGGATTGTTTTCAAGCGTATTCGCCCCTTTTAGCATCGCCTCGTAGGCAGTTTGTATGTCAAAATCGGTCAGACCGCGCAAATAAGTATCTGCCAGTACTATGCTGGCAGGGTCGCCTACCATCGTAAAGGTTTCTGTGGAATTGAGTTCCCATTTAGGCAGCCAACCGCTTTCTTTATAAATGTCGAGCATCGTGCGCACCATTTGCAGTTGCTGTTCGGGGTAGAGTAGGGTCAGCAGTTGGTGGTAATTCCTATAAGTATCCCAAAGCGAGAATACCGTATAACGCTCGTTGCTTTTGCCTATTTTGTTGGTTTTGCTTTCGGGGTAATCGCCATTAACATCATTTAGTAAGTTCGGGTGAATAAGCGCGTGATACAGAGCCGTGTAGAAGATAGTTTTCTGCTCATCAGTACCCCCTTCTACGGTAGCGCGGAGGGCATCGTTCCACGTTTGGCGGGTAGCGGTGTACACCTCATCGAAAGTGCGGTTGCCTATCTCTTTCTCAAGGTTTTCACGAGCGTTAGCTATACTCACGTACGAGATGCCCACTTTTAGTTCCACCACCTCTTCTTTGTCGAATTTATAACGGAAATAAGCCCCAATACTATCGCCTACCACCTCGCGGGCAAATTGCTCTTTTAGGCGCGTATCGCCGTTGTACCACATCCATTGGGCTTCCACCCCTTGGTGTTTTTCAGGCGTATGCCATACCCCGTATGAGGGGGCAACTTTGTTCACTTTAGCTACGAAATACACCGGATAAGCCAGCTCCGGACTGTTATAGCAGAAAGTCCCTACCATACGCATTCCTTCCACCTCGGTAGGCGATACGAATTTCAGCATAGCCCCCTTTTCGTTTGTAAGTCCCAACCCAAGATTGAGCAGCAAATTGGCTTCTCCTTTCGGGAAGTGATAGCGAGTAATACCAGCCCTTGTAGTGGCGGTAGCTTCAGTTTTGATATGATATTTAGTAAGGAAATTGCTGTAATAACCAGCTTTAGCCACCTCATTTTGGTAGGTTGAGCCATATTTTAGGTGATTTACCTCCAATTTACCAGTAGTAGGCATTGCGATAATCACCCCGAGTTCAGGACAACCAACACCGCTGAGGTTCACGTGGGTAAGTCCGGTGAAGAAGTTGTTTTCATTCACATAAGGGTTTGAAAGCCAACGACTATCTTTTTCAAGTGGAGCTTTCACGCCAGTAGTATCGAAAGCCACGTTAAAGGGGGAGATGCTAAGCATACCGCGAGGTGCGATAGCCCCAGGGTGAGTAGCCCCAAAGTTAGACGTTCCAATAAGCGGATTGATATAATCCACAGGTTGCTGCTGAGCGTGTATTGATAGAGCCACCCACAGAGCGGCGAAAGAGAGTACTTTTTTCATTAGTCTAAAACGCTAAAAATGGTTAATCAGGCTACAAATATACGACTATTTTTTGAAGTTACAACCCTAACACCCTTTTTTATACCCCAAGTCAATTCCATTGCCTAATAACTTCGTTTGTTAATGCT
>NZ_KN390022.1:0-7924 GCF_000213295.2 Capnocytophaga sp. oral taxon 329 str. F0087 | reverse complement strand
TGTTAATGCTAATGAAGTTTTTTTCTTTACATAAATGAAGAAATAATAAAAAACGCTGGTCTATTTTTTTAACCAGCGTTTTTTGTTAAAACCTAATGTAAAATCTATAATTATCTTAGGATATAGACATTATTACTTGCATTTTGTCTATAATAAGCTGCTGCAATTTCTTTAATAGCATTTATGCGATATTTTTCTAAAGAAACTTTATCCTTATATTGTTGCATCATAAAATTCCATTGTTTATCATCTTCTGCTTTTATCTTATTTTCTATAATACTAATTTGCTTTTTAGCTTCATTGTAGCAAGATGTAGAGGGATCTACATTCATTAATATAGATAAGGCTTCTTCATAATTTTTATTAGCTATTAAAGCACTAACTTTTTGAAGTTGTTGTTTACAATTTTTCTCTTGGTATTTATTGTAAATTTGTAATGCGTTTTTTTGAGCATTAGAATAACACTCTTTTACCTCTTCTGGAATACTCAACAATAAAGCAATAGCTTCTTCATACTGTTTTCTTTGAGCAAATCCTTCTGATTTCTGAATAATACTATTACAATTTTCTTTATAATAAGAGATTATTTCTTTTTTTCCTTCTGAAATAAATTTTTTCAATTCAGCAGATTTGTTATTTATTTTGTTAATAGCATCAATAACCGCTTTATCTTTTCCCATAGCACTACCTTTTAAAGTAGAATAATAAGAAGAAAATATTTTACCTGTTGTGTTTTCTTGTATAATTAAAGATAGATCTAGCCACACAACATTTATATTCTTCATTCCTCCCTCTATAACTTCGCTATTTTGTAAAGAAACTTTAGGAGTTATAGTAAAATTTCCATAAGTAAAAGAAGATATACCTTCAGAAGTTATTGTTTGTTCAATTCTTTTTGTTAATAAAGATTGTTGTGCTTCAGATATATCACTTTCAATGGGAGCTATACTCAAAGTTATTTTTCCAACATCTGAAATGGTTTGAGCTGATAATAGTTGGAAAAAAGATATAAATACAAAAAATAATGTTATTTTTTTCATTATTCAAATTTATTTAATGATGATGAAAATAGTATTGCCTTTTATGTCTCGTCCCACTTCAAGCCCTAAAGTTTTAAGGTATTTAATAAGAAGAGAAGCAAATTTATTTGGATTATAGTTACGTCCGTTACTTTGATCTTTTAAAGGGATTTTTACATCGTCAAAAATCATTCTTAAATCAGTAGTTCCTTGTATATGATAATTGTTTTTAAAAGCATTTTCTTCCATCCAAGTTTCTAATAAATCAGAAAATAATTCATCTTTAAACTCAGAAGATGTATTATAATGAGAACTTTCAGCAAAACTAATATCTACAATAATAGATTTTCCATTATTTACAACATCTGTAAACTTTGTCTGCATAACATTTAAAAAGTCATCTATACAACTTTCTACAGCTTTTGAAGCTAATCTTCCAAAGTCATCAGAGTAAAACTTTCCACTTTCGCATACTTTATTAGAAAGAGAATTTCCTGTTGATACTTCATAACCCGTAAGTATAATTTTGATTGAGTTTCCAGAACTTCCTTTATGTATAACAACTTCAGAAAGAACATAGATATCAGCACCTGACATTTCAATAATCTGTGTTTTTAAGTCATTTTGATTATCAGAAGTAAAAATAGAATTATCTTTTGCACTTTTCAATTTGGCAGTAAAATCAACAGTTGTAAAACCTCTGTTATCAAACCCTTCCTTAATTTTTGTAATAGCTATACGCTTATCTGCATCTTCTTCTAAAATAGTACGAATATCTTCACCTTCTTTTACAAATGGAATGACCATAATTTTAGGCTGAACAGTTATTACTTGTCCACCGCTATCTGTTGCTTTGTTTTGAGCATTTAATGAAAAACTCAAAACAAATAATAAGAAAAATATTTTTTTCATTTTAATAACCAAATTTTCTAATTACACCGTTTTGCTCTAAGTCTCTTCTTAAAGCATTGACATTGATCTTCATTACAATATCTAATTGCTTATTTCCTCTTATATTTTTAGAAATATTACTTTCTTGAGACAGTATGAAAAATGTCTTATAAAATCCTTTATCAAAAAAATTTGAAAAGTACTCCTTATACTGTACTAAACTTTGATTTTCATTAGGGACTAATGGAATGTTAAGGCTATTACTATTAGCAATCCCTCTAAACAATATTGTTTGCATTACTAATTTTTGTGCTTGTTCTACTCCTTTATCACTATTTTGACTAATAGTTTTAAGTGTTATTTCTCCTTTATTTTCAGATATTAAAAGTATATTGGGTGTTTGATATTGAGTAACTTTACAACTACTCAATAATACAAAAAGTACAAAAAAATAAAATAGATTATGTTTCATTTCCTTATTGATTTTTGTAAGGAGTTGCTTACATAAAGCAACTCCTTATGAAGTTATTGTTTAAAAGTAACTTTTAGGTTAGCATTAGTACTTATTTTTTCTTTCAGCAGTTTATCCCCTGATTTGATAGAACAAGTTGAAAAGTTTTCATCTTCAACTTTTTCTACTTTTAGTTCTGCAACATCTTTTTTGCGCTTAAGTTCTTTGCCATTTACATTTATCATTGTTTCTTCATAAACCTTCAAAATATTACCTTTTTTTACGCCAGATGAACTACCTCCAGATACTAATAACTTCCCTTTATCTTGTTCTTCTACTATTGCAAATTCAACAGGAAAGTTCTTAAGTACGAACTCTTCAATTTGAGGAGACATTTTATCAAGAGTCTTTTTAAAAGCTTTTTCTTGACTTGTTAAAGAACCTTCTGTCTCTAGTGCTGCATTTACAACTCCACTTAATAAAGTATTACCAAACCCTCCTGATTTTGGAGTTAAATTTTCAGAAGCTATGATCTCTCCTGTTTCAACATCAATTGCTTTTATAGAAATTAAGAATTGACACTTGTCGCCTGTATTTACATAATCAGATAATACACTTGAAATTAGGTATTTAGCACCTATACTTTTAGACTGTGAGATTACGGAGCCATCTAAAAAGTCTTCTGTTTTTTGAAGTTCTCTTTCTCGTTTTAAAGACTCCATTTTAGATCTGTCTACAATGCTAAATCGATTAGTTTTTAAAAAAGCATTTGATAATTCTTCTGTCACCATTACAGTTTCTTTTGTAATTTGACCATTTGCTCCATTAGTAGGAAGTATTCCTACTGAAATTTTTTCTGATTGTGCATTTACAGCTATTGTAGTTGTAAATAATGTGATGATTGTTAAAAATGTTTTTCTCATTGAATAAAGAAATATTAAAGTTATTCCCTACTCTTTTTAGGCTTTTCGGGATTTCGCCTCTTATAAAAATAGCTATTTTTTTAGTTACTGTTTTATATATGTTTTTGAAAAACTATATTCATTCCCTTTCTTATCCTTTTCCTTCCCTGATATCGTTAGATGATTTTTTGAAAGAGTCGCTGTATAAGAAAAGTCACCTTCTGCCGTCTTAAATTCAATTTTATTGCGAACAGCTTTATAATTTCCTGATACTACACGTACTCTACAAGTTTTTCGGCCATATTCTTCTTCAAATCCATACTTGCTATGAGTGAATTCTACACTACCAAAACTTATATGTTCATCGCTAGTACAATAGTCCAGTTCTTGTTTGACATCATTAATTGTTATACTTTCTATTATATAATTATGTCCAGATAGCTCATTATTAGTAACAGCATCTTTTACACAAGAAACTAATAAAAGTAAGATACTGATAATAAAGAATAGATTCTTCATCTGATAAAATATTAGTGTTATTCCCTACTCTTTTTAGGCTTTTCAGGATTTCGCCTCTTATAAAATAGCTCTTCGGATAGCTGCTTTATTCGTAATATTCATAGCTAAAAAATAAAAACAAATCAATGTTTTAAGGCATTGCTTCTATAATATTAGCGTATTTATTCCACTGGTTTGCAGCTTTATATTCTAATACACTATTTGCAGGCACGTAAATTTTTTTGATTTTATTTTTAAGTAAAAATGGACTATCTAATTCAGGCGGAATGCTTCCCTCTAAAGTGATAGTAATAATATTGTTAGCAAAAAAAGCAAAACCATTAATTTTTCTAACATTGTGCGGAATAGTAATATGCTTTATAGCTTTACAATCTCGAAATAAGAAATTATCAATAGTAATAAGTGTTTCAGGTAGCTTTACATTTTCTAAAATATCACATTCAGAAATAAAATACCCTCCAATGCTTTTCATATTATTAAGTAATGTGATACTTTTTAACTTTCTACATTGATAGAAAACAATAGGTTCTATATTAGTAAATATAGATACAAAAGTTACTCCTTTAGGAATTATAATTGAAGTTAAGCCACTATTACTGAAAGCAAGCTCTTCAATTTGTACAACAGCATTATTAGGAATGTTAATATTACCCAATGAATAACAATGAGCAAAAGCAAGAGTACTAATATAGGTAATACTATTAGGGATATTTATTTCTTCTAATAGCTCACAACCTTTAAAAGCTGACTTATAAATTACTTTTAGTCCTTTAGGAAGTGTTACACTTCTTAATGATTTACAATCTGCAAAAGCTTCTTCTCCAATGCTTCTAACTCCTTCTTCAATTACTACCGATTGTATATATTGGTTGTTACTAAAAGAAAAGTGAGTAACAGTACTTGGTATTGTAATATGCTTTAATGAAATACAGTCTCTAAAAGCTGTTTTGATTGTTTTTAAACCTTTAGGAAGAGTAATAGAGGTTAATGCCTTACAATTATCAAATGCAGTAGCTTCAATACTTGTAATCCCTTCTTCAATTATTACCGATTGTATATATTGGTTATTACTAAAAGAAAAGTGAGTAACAGTACTTGGTATCGTAATGTTTTTTAAAGAAGGACAATCGTTAAAAGCTCCTATTTCAATAGCTGTAATATTTTTAGGAAATTTGATACTCTCTAATGATTTGCAACCATAGAAAAAGCTATTGGGGATACTACTCATTTTATTGAGAAAAGTAATGCTTTTTAATTTTTCACATTGATAGAATGTTGTGAAAAAGTTGAATTGGTTAGGTATAAGGGTTACTTTTTCAGGAATGGTAATTGATGTAAAACCACTATTATGGAAAGCCCCATCTTTTATACTTTCTACACTATTAGGAATGTCAATACTCTCTAATGATATACAATTATAAAAAGAGTTCTGTCCTATAGATTTTAAGTTTTGAGGAAGTTTTATCTGACTTAATGCCTTACAATTACTAAAAGTTCGATCATTAATAATTGTTACCTCTTCAGGAATTACAATTGATTTTAGGGCTTCACATTGTCCAAAAGCATTTACACCAATATCGGTAAGTTTATCAGGTAGTACAATTGACACTACTTTCTTACAATTTTCAAAAATATTATCACTAATTTTGGTTACCTCTTTTAGTACTTTGTCCTCTTGCATATTAATGCTAGTAGCCTCGGTATTAAACCACTGCATTAAAGTTTTTTTGTCAGGGCTTAGCAGATAGTATTTAGAGGGAATTTTTCCCTCTTCTTTATTTTTCTGATAACTGATATTGCCTTTCCCATTGTTGTCAATAGGTAGAGATTTATCACTTTTAGAACAATTAAACGATAAACAACCGAATAAAAATAGAGTAAAAAATATCTTTTTCATTATTATTGATATATTAAAATCAATTAATACACTTAGTGCCCAAAAAGTTTCACCTTTTTAGACTTAGGAGTTTTTATAAAAGCCGAAGATTTATTCTTTTTTTAGAAGAAGTCGCATACGGCAAAGGAAAGCACTTTTTTGCAAGTACTCCCTTTGCGCTATAGGCTAACCTATTCTGTGTTGCTATCGAAAGTTTCCAGTTTTCAGATAACAGAACAAAGCTAACGCCTTTTCTTAAATGTATAAAATAGTAGAAATAAAAAAAGCGTGAGTAACACTCTTTGTCATCTGAGGTACTGGAATCACCTTGCAACACAAATAGGTTTCACTCACGCCTATAAAGGCGATGAGCATTACCCTTTTGTACTGTGTCGCAATGAAAGTTTCCAGTTTTCAGATAACAGAACAAAAGCTAACGCTTCTTATTTTTTCTATATTTTAGGGTGCATAATTACAATAAAAACACAAAATACACAAATTTTTTAACATTTATTTTATGTATAATCTTTCAACTATTTCACAATCAATAAGATATAATTTGAGAAAATAGGTCTCCACACTCCCACTTGTCCCACCTGTCTCACCTGTCCCACTTGTCCCACCAGTCCCACCTGTCCCACCTGTCTCACTCGTCCCACCCCTCCCACAATCGCCCCACACCCGTCTCACCTGTCCCACCTGTCTCACCTGTCCCACTCGTCCCACCCGCCCCACTTGTCCCACAATCGCCAGTGCGGCTCGCACTCCCACTTGTCCCACCCGTCCCACCTGTCCTACCTGTCCCACAATCGCCAGTGCGGCTCGCACTCCCAATCCTCCCAGCCTTCTCAGCCCTCCCATCTGCCCACCCCTCCCAGAAAAATTTTCTAAATACACTTACCCTATACAAACACTATACAAACGATACAGGAAGAGCGAACGATAAGCGAACGCTCACCGAAGTATAAACGTCTACTAATCGCCCTCAAAAAAGAAAAAAACACTGCTTTTGCCAAATCCCCCACTTGATAATTTTATAACAAAAAAGTGTTTTAGTGAGATATTTTTTTCTCTTCCTTGCATTTTAATAAATAAAATAATACCTTTGCCACCTTGTAATAATAAAAATCAAAATGAGGAAATTAAAACAGTTATTCACTTGGGGCTTCTTCTTTTTGGCGATATTTTCCGTATCGGCTCAAAATGTGCAGCTTTCAGGTACAGTGAAAGATGAAGCTGGCACGCCTCTCTTAGGTGTGTTTATTATGATTAAAGGCACTCAGCGAGGAGCCACTACCGACACCGACGGTAAGTACACCCTCAATGCCAGCGTAGGCGATGTGCTCGACTTTACGTTTCTCGGAATGAAAACCGTACAGAAGAAAGTAACCGCCAATACCAAAAAGCTCGATGTAGTGATGAAAGACGACGTACAAGAGCTCGAAGAAATGGTAGTTACCGGCTATGGGGCTCCTAAGCTCGCCAGCCGTACGGTAGCGCAAGTAGCGCAAGTGCAGGGCAAGGACGTAAGTGCAGCACCTGTAGCCAGCGTATCCGATGCGCTACAAGGCCGCTTAGCAGGGGTTGTCGTTACCAGCGATTCGGGTCGCCCTGGTAGCAATAGCGATATCCTTATCCACGGTTATAACAACTTCCAAGGGGCGCTACGCGGTGAAAGAACCCAAGAACCCCTCTATATAATGGACGGGATTGCTGTTAGTGCCAATGTGATGAGCCGATTCAACCCTAATGACATCGAGAGCATTACGGTGCTCAAAGATGCAGCTTCAACCTCTATCTATGGGGCACGTGCGGCCAATGGGGTCATACTCATCACCACCAAAAAAGGGCGTAATAACGAGCGTACTAATGTTACTATCAGTCACCAACTCGGTTTTACGGCACTTACTAACGCTAGCCGTAAGTTCTTCGATGATATGATGACCCCTCGCGAGTATATGGATTTCTGGATAGAAAAAGATCCTCAAGCCGTAAACTTGGCAGCAGGCAAGTTCACTTCAAACAAGGATGTTGCCAGACAGTCAGCAGATAAAATCTTAGCTGCCAATCCTTACAATACTCGTTGGGATAAGGTTTTCTTCAGAGATTTCGTACCGTTGATTCGTACCGATGTCTCTATCTCTGGGGGTACTAATAATAGCTCTTATTACCTATCATTTGGGCACTTCAGCCAAGAGGGTTCTACTTCACCTCGCAGCGATTACCGCCGTTATACCGTCAATGGTAGTATCAATACCCAAATCAC
>NZ_KN390021.1:15861-23547 GCF_000213295.2 Capnocytophaga sp. oral taxon 329 str. F0087 | reverse complement strand
GTAAAAGTAGATAGCAATGGCAAGGTAACCATTATAGCAGCCGGCGAAACCACTATCGAAGCCAAAGCCGGTGAGAAAACCTTTACCGTACAAGTAAAAGTAGAAGCGCAAGCACCTCTTGCTCCACCAGCTGAGGAGTTTCCTCCTTACATTAAGGACTTCCCTACCGAAATAACGCAAGGCACCGCTATTAATATCAGTCAGTGGGAGCATTTAGGTAACATAAACGCATCGCAAATACGTTACCACTTTACCGATGCCACTGGTAAGGTACTTGGCGTAGCTCCCGCAACGCTACAAGCTAACAGCCTTACCTTTACACAGTCGGGTACCTTTGTGTTAGTAGCTACCTTGCCTACTAATACAGCAGGATGGACAGAAGTACGTTTCAGTATCACCGTAAAAATTAAGAATTAACTTATTAACAAACATCACAATGAATAGTTTTAAACACTATATTGCAACAGCTTTATTACTACTTGCTTTAGTAGTTACAGGCTGTAAAAAAGACGAAGAAAAAACGCCAACCCCTCCTACTCCACAACCTCAGCCCAGCACTACTTTGGTAGTGAAACAAGCTGATGGTACCGAGTTAAAGGAGGGCACTACCCTTGCTGCTACCGTAGGGGCTACCCTTACCCTCACTATTGAGGTGCCTAACGATGCCTATACCGCTACCGTAAGTCCTACTACGGCACAGCAGGCAGTAACAGTACATAAAGACGGTAAGCACGTTACCCTAAAAGTGAACCAGCAGCCCACAGTAGCTACCCAGTTAGTCATTACTTACCAAAATGAAGTAATACGGATAAACTTAGCTATCAGCACCCCTGCACCTACCTCACGCCTACAAGGCTTGTACAATGCGCAAGGGCAGCAGGTATTGGCGGTAGGGTATGCTGCCAGAAAAGCCAACTTTGTATGGCTAACCGAAAGTATTGCCAAAATGAAAACACAGTACGTAACTATAAGCACTCCACAGCCATTGGCTACCCTTGCCGAAGGGCAAACGGTAACTATTACCTCAAAGGGTATAGACGATGTTAAGCTGCAAGGCGCTTTTAGGGTAAAAGTAGTGGGCGATACCTATGAATTGAGCAATGGCACCTACACCCTTGTGATAGTAAAAAGTTAGTAGCGACTTTAACATACAATGTCGAAAAAGAAGTATTATGTAGTATGGGAAGGACACCAAACGGGTATCTTTAGTTCGTGGGATAAGTGCAAGAAAGCCGTTGAGGGCTATCCTTATGCTAAGTTCAAGAGTTTTGAGAGTCAGGCAATGGCTGAAAAAGCCTTTGGTGAGAGCTTTGAGCTATACAAAGGTAAAAACACGGCTGCCCCCCCTACTCTATCGCCCTTAGAGCGGCAGCGCATTGGCAACCCGATACTGCCTTCAATAGCTGTAGATGCGGCTTGCAGTGGCAACCCTGGGATAATGGAATACCGAGGGGTTGATACCCAGACCCAAGCCGAGATATTTAGGTTACAGCCTATGAAAGATGGCACCAATAACATAGGCGAGTTTTTGGCTATCGTACACGCTTTAGCTTTTCTAAAGCAGCGCAACCTAAGTCTGCCTATCTATTCCGACAGCAAAATAGCGATGAATTGGGTGCGCCAAAAGGTATGCAAAACCAAAGTACCCCATACCCCCCATAATGAAAAAATATTTGAGCTGATAGCCCGTGCCGAGAAGTGGCTACACCAAAACACTTACCCTAACCCCATCCTAAAATGGGAAACCCAAGCGTGGGGCGAAAATCCTGCCGATTTTGGGCGCAAAGACACTTAAGAATGACAGCTATAACCCTAACAGTACAGCCCACCGCTAACCCCGACATCATAAAACTTGAAGCTAACAGACCTTTAGTAAAAGGCAGTTATGAGTATAAAAATGTTGATGAAGCTAAAAACGCTCCGTTAGCCAAAGAGCTTTTTTATTTACCTTTTATCAAAACGGTTTATATATCGAGCAACTTCATCGCCCTGAAGCGCTTTCCTATTATAGAGTGGAAAGATGTACAAGAAGAGGTTGCCCAGCAGATAGCAGTCTATCTACAGTCAGGACGCCCCTTAGTAAATAACGATAGTGGGCGCACCCCTGTAGAGGTCAGCCTTTACACCGAAACCACTCCTAACCCTGCTGTGATGAAATTTGTAGCTAACAAGCGTTTAGTACCCACCATTATAGAGTACAAATCGGCTACAGAGGCAGCAGAAGCTCCTTTGGCACAAGCTCTTTTTCAGGCATTCCCTTTTATAACTGAAGTCTTTTTTGACAACGACTATATATCGGTTACCAAAACCGACACTGCTGACTGGGAAGAGGAGAGCCCACGACTAAGAGCCTTTATCAAAGACTATCTGGCAGCAGAGAAGACTGTGATTAACATTTCCGAAGTAAAGAAGTGGCAAACGGCAGTACAGGCTCATTTGTTATCAAAAGTAACGACTGACCCTATATCGCAACAGATAGTAGCTATCATAGAAGAGCACGTAAAACCTGCTGTAGCCTCGGACGGGGGCAATATACAGTTTATATCATACCAGCCCGACACCCATCACGTAGAAGTGCTTCTGCAAGGTGCGTGCAGCGGCTGTCCGTCCTCTACACAAACGCTCAAAAAAGGTATAGAAGCAATACTGAAAAACAAGTTAGGCAATCCTGATATAAATGTAGAAGCAATCTAACTACCAAAAGTTTCGTATTTAAGTTTTTTTTATTACCTTTGCAGCGATTTTAATAAAGAAATGGCAATATCACTCATTCAGAAATACAATGTAGCAGGGCCTCGGTACACAAGTTATCCTACCGTACCTTATTGGGAAAATGATAGTTTTTCTACTGAAAAATGGTTAGATAGTTTAGTAACCTCATATAATGAAAGTAATGCGAATGAGGGGATTAGCTTATATATACATTTGCCTTTTTGCGAGAGTTTATGTACCTTCTGCGGTTGCCATAAGCGCATCACCAAACGGCACGAGGTGGAAGCTCCTTATATAGACGCTGTGCTAAAAGAGTGGCAGCTATATACTGATGTTTTAGTTGCACGCCCACTGATAAAAGAAATACACTTAGGTGGTGGTACTCCTACTTTCTTCAAACCTTCAGAACTAAAACGACTGATAGAAGGCATTTTTGAAAGAGCTGATATAGCAGAGCAGCACGAATTTAGCTTTGAAGGGCACCCTAACAATACCTCTAAAGCGCATTTGCAATTATTGTATGATTTAGGATTTAGGCGAGTAAGCTACGGCGTGCAAGACTATTCTGAAAAAGTACAAAAAGCCATACACCGCCTACAGCCCTTTGAGAATGTAAAACGTGTAACCGATCAGGCACGCGAGATTGGCTATACCTCTGTAAGTCACGATTTAGTATTTGGGTTGCCTTTTCAGACCTTAGACGATGTGCTCTATACTATCGATAAGAGCAACACCCTACGCCCTGACCGTATTGCTTTCTACAGCTATGCCCACGTACCGTGGATAAAAGGTAATGGGCAACGAGGTTTTAAAGATGAAGATGTACCGAGCGGAGAAGTAAAGCGTCAGTTGTACGAAGAGGGTAAAGAGCGATTACTACAAGTAGGTTATGCCGAAATAGGTATGGATCACTTTGCACTGCCTACCGATAGTATGTATCGCGCCTTTGAGCAGCACCAGCTACACCGCAACTTTATGGGTTATACCGCTTCTAAAACCCAAGTGATGATAGGCTTAGGTATGTCGGCTATCAGCGATAGTTGGTATGGTTTTGCTCAAAACGAAAAGGACTTAGAAGCCTATTACGAGCGACTTGAAAAGAATGAAATACCGGTATGCAAAGGGCACATCTTAAACCCTGAAGATTTAATCATCAGGCGACATATACTCAACCTGATGTGCCAATTCACTACCTCGTGGGCACAACCCGAACTACAGTTTGCTGAAATAGACCAAGTGCTACAGCAGCTCAGCGAGATGGAAAAAGACGGACTACTGCATATAAGCGAAAAGCAGATAGACGTAACCGATGAAGGAAAGAAATTTATTAGAAACATCTGTATGGCATTTGACCTACGACTACAGCGAAAAATGCCAGAAACCAAAATATTCAGTATGACGGTATAACCCCCTAAAATACTGAAAATAAGTATAGTGATTGAGTTTTTTAGTTAGTGATCGAAAAGGGACAGTTGTGAAATTCGTCCCTTTTCTCTTTGTTATTCAAAAAAAAGTAGTATCTTTGCCCCTTAATTTTAAACAAGTAAACTAAAAATTTAAATCATTATGGGATTTTTAAAAGAATTTAAAGAGTTTGCCGTAAAGGGCAACGTAGTTGATTTAGCAATAGGTGTGATTATCGGTGCAGCTTTTGGTGCTATCGTATCATCATTAGTAGCAGATGTTATCACCCCTCTATTATTGACCCCTGCACTAAAAGCGGCACAAGTAGATAAATTAGATGCGCTTATTTGGAATGGGGTAGCTTATGGTAAATTCCTTGCCGCTGTTATCAACTTCTTATTTGTAGCTTTTGTACTTTTTATGCTTGTAAAAGGTATCAACAAACTAAAGAAGAAACAAGAAGAGGCTCCAGCAGCACCAGCAGGCCCTACTCAAGAAGAGTTATTGGCTGAAATCAGAGATTTATTAAAAAATAAATAAGAAATAACGTGTGACCGCTACACAACACATTTCAATATCATTTTAACTTAAACCACGCCTTATAAAAAAGAGGCGTGGTATTTTTTTTTGCTAATTTACTTGCTATTTAAAAAACGTTTTGTATTTTTGTGCCATTAACAAATAAATAATTCACTTATGGAGACAAAAGCAGATTTTAAAAACATCGTCCTTAAAAATGGACTTTTATTAGGAGGCGTAGGTATTGCCTATCAAGTACTACTATATGCTACAGGATTACTATATTCAGGTAGCGCTGGTATGAGTGTGCTTACTACGGTAATAAGTATTGCCATCTCAGTATGGTTTATAGCTGCAGCTATTCAGCAGTACAAGAACGGAAATGAAGGCTTCCTAACAGTAGGCGAAGCTATCAAAGTCGGAGCTGTAGTAGGCTTAATAGCTGGGGTAATCTTAGCTTTCTATCAAGTACTCTACACTACTGTAATAGACCCTGACTATTACCAAAGAACTATAGATCTTGTTGAACAAAAAATGAGTGCTATGGGCTTATCTGAAGAACAATTAAAGACATTCACAGATGAAATGGCTAAACACAAACCTTCACTCTTGAAGACTTTCCTTTCACCTCTTATTTCAGGGGGTATAGGCGGACTTGTATTGGGGGCTATTATAGGAGCTGTAAAGAAAAAAACAAGACCTTCTTTATAAAATATTTACACTTAAATATTTATCACTTTGCCAGAGTATCAGTACTTTGGCAAAGTTTTTTTATATAATAATTGGTCTATTATGAATAGTTTTGTACTTTTGCCGCGTGAATAATCATATTGATTTATGGAAAACGTAAAAAAATTCAGACTTGACTTTATAGATGTAATTCGTGCTTTTGCTATCTGTATGATGTTACAAGGGCACTTCGTAGGGGGGCTTTTAGCCGACCGTTATCGCGATGATAACAATTTTATCTACTGGCTTTGGCACTATTGCACTGGTATTACTGCCCCTGTATTCTTCACCGTTTCGGGCTTTATCTTCACTTTTCTATTAGTAAAAGAGAGCGATGCTACCAAAATAGGTTGGCAAAATCCGCGTGTGAAGAAAGGTATCAGACGCGGCTTGATGCTCATAGGTATAGCGTACTTCTTGCGTATGAGCTTCCAAAGTGTAGATGTATTGCACTGCATAGGACTTTCGCTCTTGCTGCTCATCACTACTTATTTGCTATCATATAACCGCAAGGCGTGGGTAATGCCTACCATACTGCTCAGCACTACCCTATTGGCTTTTACTTTTGAGCCTTTCTACAAAAGCCTCACTTTTGATTTTTTACCTTTACCTATTGCTAACTATTTCACCAGAGCACACGGCAGCTTCTTCCCTATCTTTCCGTGGTTTGGCTATGTAGCTTTCGGAGGTTTTATGGGCTATCTATTTCAGCGTTATAAAGCACACCCTCATTTGTACCGCAATGCTATTCTGCTATTCTTAACAGTAGGGGCTTTTCTGTTATGGGCTTCACATTATATAGTAGAACAATTGTATTACATCAACCACGCTACTTTCTTCGCTCGGCTTATGGAGGATTTTGCCTACCTACGCTTAGGCAATGTACTGTTAGTCTTTGGTTTCTTTGCCCTTATGCGCAATGTGATAACTTCTAAGCTTATCAAAAGTATCGGACAAAACACCCTTTCTATCTATGTGATACACTGCTTTGTGCTCTACGGCAGCATCACCTCTCACGGACTCTTACAGCATTTTGGTGGTAGCCTAAAACCTTATCAAGTGGTGTTAGGTGCTCCTGCTTTTATAGCGGTATGTGTGTGGCTTTCTTTTATTTATAACCGAGTGAAACCTGTTATTAAATCAGGTATTGGTTTTGTATTAAAAGAAATCAGAGCATTTTTGGTAGAGAGTTATCAGTTTATTATGAAATTAGTATTTAGCCGTCAATACAATAAATAATATGAAAAAACATCTTATCTCCTTAATTACTATTATGACACTTAACAGCTTACAAGCGCAACAGCCTCTTACTCCCGAAAAGTTATGGCAACTACACCGAGTGAGTGCCGTTGGGCTCAGTCAGGATACGCAATATGTATTGCTAAGCGTGAGTACGCCTAATATGGCAGAAAACACCTTTAGCAAAGAATACTACAAATTAGCCGTAAAAGGAGGTGTACCTATACCGATAAGCGAGGAGGAAGTAGAACGTGCTACGGCAAAATACAACCCTATCAAAAAAGAGAGCTTGGTGAAGGTCATACATAAAGAGGTGAAAGTAGCCCCTGTATTGGGCAAAGACTTCTATGCCGACTTGGAAAAATCATCAGGGAGGTTGTATAGTAGCTTAGACCACCGCCATTGGGATACGTGGAATGAAGGCAAATACAACCACGTGTTTATAGAGGACGCTGAGGGCAACCAAAGAGATTTAATGGAGGGACAGCCGTTCTACTGTCCTCAAATGCCTTTCGGAGGGGAGGAAGACTATATATGGAGCCCTGATGGGGAGAAAGTGCTATTTGTTACCAAAGCCAAAGAAGGCACAGAGTATGTGCTCAGTACTAATACCAATATATACGAGTATGACCTCAACACAATGAAAACCCGAAACCTAACGGAGGGAATGATGGGGTACGATACCAACCCACAGTATAATAAAGAGGGTGTACTAGCGTGGCTAAGTATGGCACACGATGGGAATGAATCTGACAAGAATGACCTCTATATACTAAAAGACGGTAAGCGCATTAACCTCACTGCTCAATGGGATAACACAGTATTCAGCTACCGCTGGAGTAATGATGGCAAGCAGATTTACCTAATCGCTCCTACTCAAGGCACTGAACAGCTGTTTGTAGTAGATGTTTATGGCAAAGACACTACCCCTAAGCAGCTTACTAAAGGGATATATGATGTGGGTAGTATAGTAGGACAAAGCGGTAACCTATTAGTGGTAATGCGCAATGATATGAACCGCGCAGGCGAAGTGTATACCATCAATCTGAAAGAGAGAAAAAAAGGGTTTCTGTCCCTTACACA
>NZ_KN390021.1:1330-15207 GCF_000213295.2 Capnocytophaga sp. oral taxon 329 str. F0087 | reverse complement strand
AGCTCTCACACTTCAATGATGAGGCTTATAAAAACATAGCGACTTGTCCTATAAAAGAGCGCATTATCAAAACCTCTGACGGCAAGGATATGCACGCTTGGGTGATTTATCCTCCTGATTTCGACCCTAATAAGAAGTACCCTACCCTACTCTACTGCCAAGGAGGTCCACAATCAATTGTAAGTCAGTTTTATAGTTTTAGGTGGAACTTCCAACTAATGGCCTCGCAAGGCTATATAGTAATTGCTCCTAACAGACGTGGCTTGCCAGGGTTTGGGGTAGAATGGAATGCCCAAATCAGTGGAGATTGGGGCGGACAACCTATGCGAGATTACTTATCAGCCATTGATGATATAACTAAAGAGCCCTACGTAGATAAAAACCGTTTAGGGGCTGTAGGGGCCAGCTATGGTGGTTATTCTATCTACTATTTAGCCGGTATTCACCAAAAACGATTTAAGAGCTTTATCGCCCATTGTGGGGTATTTAACTTGCAAAGTATGTATGGCACTACCGAAGAACTTTTCTTCAATAATCACGAAATAGGTGGCCCTTATTGGGAAAAAGAGAATGCCGTAGCGCAAAAATCATATAAAGAATTTAACCCAATAGAGAAGATAACTGAATGGGATACCCCTATTCTTATCATTCACGGAGGTAAAGACTACCGCGTACCCGAAGAGCAAGGTTTTCAAGCTTTTACAGCAGCACAATTGCGAGGTATCAAGAGTGAACTTTTATACTTCCCTGATGAAAACCACTGGGTGTTGCAACCACAAAACGGACTATTATGGCAGCGCACTTTCTTCAAATGGCTAAAAGAGACCCTTTAATATAAATATAAACATAAACAATAAAAAAAGCTGGTTGAAATGTTCAACCAGCTTTTTATTTGTTATTTGTATTTTATCATTAAAACACGTCTCCTTCTTTTAGTTTTTCAGCATTTTCAGCAAGTTGGAGTTCATCGATAAGGCGTTGTACATCGCCGTTGATAACGTTTTGCAAATCGTAGAGGGTGAGCCCAATACGGTGGTCGGTAACACGCCCCTGTGGATAGTTATAAGTACGTATCTTAGCCGAACGGTCACCACTTGATACCATAGATTTACGGCGTGCTGAATCAGCCTCCATTTTCTTAGCCAACTCCATTTCATAAAGGCGAGAGCGTAATACTTTTAAGGCTTTATCGAGGTTTTTGTGCTGTGACTTTTCGTCTTGACAACGCACCTCTATACCTGTAGGTATGTGTTGCAACTGTATAGCTGAATAGGTAGTATTAACTGACTGCCCACCAGGTCCGGTAGAGGTAGTACGGATAATCTTTACATCGGCCATATCAAGCTCTACATCAAACTCTTCTGCCTCGGGTAGCACAATAACAGTAGCCGCTGAAGTGTGTACACGCCCTTGTGTTTCGGTCTGTGGCACGCGTTGCACACGGTGTACCCCTGCTTCAAACTTCAAAGTACCATATACATTATCACCAGTAACCTCAAAAATAATCTCTTTATAGCCTCCTGCTGTACCCTCATTAAAATCCATTACTGAGGTACTCCAGCCCTTGCTTTGGCAGTATTTGGTGTACATACGATAAAGGTCACCAGCAAAGATAGAAGCCTCATCGCCACCTGTACCTGCCCGTATTTCCATCACGGCATTTTTAGCGTCTTCAGGGTCTTTAGGGATAAGCATATATTTGATTTCCTCTTCGAGCTGTGGTAGGCGTTCTTTGCTTTCTTCGAGTTGCAGCTTAGCCATTTCTACCATTTCGGGGTCAGAACCATCGGCTATAATTTCTTCCGCTTCGCTCAAATTCCCCGTTACGGTAATGTATTCTTCACGCTTATCCATCAGCTCTTTAAGGTCTTTATACTCTTTGTTGAGCTGTATATAGCGTTTTTGGTCGGCGATGATATCAGGCTGAATAATCAGGTCTGAAATCTCATCAAATCGCTGTTTAACGATGTTTAATTTATCTAGCATATAGTTTATTTTCTGTTATTTAGGGTGCAAAGATAGTAAATTAATGGCAAATGACAAATGATAAATGACAAATACCTCTATAATTGTTAATTATTAATTGTCATTTGTTAATTATTTGATTATCTTTGCCGTCTAAAAAAGTCATTTTATGAAAACAGAAAAACAATTACAAATTAGATACACTATATTTGAAAGCCTCGCTGACCTACCTACTGAGGCACAAACTCTTATGGCTGAAGCAGTAGCAGCACGCCATAACGCCTACGCTCCTTATTCGAAATTCAAAGTAGGAGCTGCTGTATTAGTAGGCAATGGTAAGATTTTTATCGGTTCAAACCAAGAAAATGCCGCCTTCCCCTCTGGTTTGTGCGCTGAAAGAGTGTCCATTTATCAGGCATCGACCCAATGCCCTGATGAGATTATAAAGATGATTGCTATTTCGGGCACTGCTGAAGACCCTACAGGGCAACCTGTTTCGCCTTGTGGTGCTTGTCGTCAGTCGCTTTCGGAGTATGAGACTAAACAGCGACAGCCTATTCCTGTTTATTTTATGGGGGCTAAAGGCTCTATCATTCGCACTGAGTCTATCAAGGATTTGCTACCTTTTTTATTTGACGGAAGCTTGTTGTAGAGACGAAAAATGAGCGCTAATTCTTCGGTGATCCTTCGCTTATCCTTCGCTCATCCTTCGGTGGTTGTTCGGACGAGTGGGACGAGTAGGACGAGTGAGACAAGTGGGACGGGTGGGATAAGTGAGACAAGTGAGACAAGTGGAACAAGTGAGACAAGTGGAACAAGTGAGACAAGTGAGACAAGTGGAACGGGTGGGATAAAAGTTATTAAAAGAGTTTTGCATTATTAATAATTATGTTTTTTTCAAAATTATTCAATAAAATAGAATTAACATCTGAAATGAAGTTAATGGCAGAAAGTTTGATTGATAATAAATGGTTTAGAAATTGTGGAAAAGTTAATAATTTCAATATTCCTTTTAATTATCAATTTGCTTCAGAAATAGATGAGGTAGAAAAGCAGTTATCTTATCGGAATGATATAAAAGGTTTTGTAACTCTGGAAAATCTATTTATAGAAGTTGGATTCAGAGGACAGATTTTTTTATCTCTACACAACAAAAAAGAACATAATTCTTGGAATAGAGTAACCGATTTAATAGTAAAAAACTATATCAAAAATAAAAAATTTGATTTTTCTAAAATTGAATCTCTTTATTTTGATTCTGTTTATAATATGAATGTCAATCTATTTCTAAAAGAAGTTTTTATTACAACTTTAAGAGAAGTCTATTTCCAATCAAAAATTGAGAATTATCCATTCTTTTTCACAAAAATTATTGATATCTATTTGAAAGGGAATATCATAACAGGATGGGGAGGAAAATTTAGTAATCATAATCAACAAATAAAAGAAATTTCTCCTATCTCACCAGAAGAAGGTTTTCTTACTATTTGGTAATGCATCATTATTAGAAGTGTTTATTCGGACGAGTGGGACAGGTGGGACAAGTAGGAGGTGATACATATCAAAGGTTTAGAACAAATTAGCCTTGTATAATTGGTTATAGGTATTCTTTTTTCTTTGTTGGTTGCTGATTATTTTGTAATTTTGCCAAAAATTAGAACAAAGATGATTTATGAAATATGTGCCAGCTCATTTGAGTCGGCAAGAAATGCACAGATAGCGGGGGCTACCCGTATAGAGTTATGTAGCGAATTGGGCGTAGGGGGCATAACCCCCAGTTATGGGCTCATAAAAAAAGTAATGGACGAATTGAGTATTGGTAACTGTGTACTAATACGTCCGCGCAGTGGTGATTTTACCTATACTGAAGAGGAATTTGACGTGATGTTGCGTGATATTGTTCTCTGCAGGGAATTAGGTTGCCAAGGAGTAGTAACAGGTGTATTGCACCGCGATAATACTATTGACGAGGCGCGTACTGCTCAGCTAATGGAAGCTGCTGGTACTATGGAATTTATTTACCACCGCGCTTTCGACTGTGCTCCAGACCCCATAGCAGCTATCCATACCCTCAAAGGCTTAGGGGTGCATCGTATTTTAACTTCCGGTGGTAAAAAATCGGCTATAGAGGGGCTTGACCTGCTAAAAGAATTAAACCGCATAGGAGGCGGACAACCTACTATTATGCCTGGTGGCGGTATCAATGCGAAAAGCATAGAACAGATAAAAGCAGCTGGTTTTACTGACGTACATTTTTCGGGTACGGTTTTTGAGGAACTGGGTACTACCCTACCTTTTTCATTTAAAACTGAGAGCTTTTTAGACGAAAGCAAAAGACCTATTTCTAACGTTGAGGTTATAAGGGGGATAATTGGTTCATTAGCCAATTCATCTATTTTACTAATTTTCAATTGATTATATGATTTTTGCTATACTTTTCAGTATCCTTACTTTTTATTTTTTACTGAGTTTCTACGCAAGTAGAAGTTTGAAGACACTTAAAGCTGCGCGATGGGTACATTGGCTGTTTTGGGGAGTGGCTATAACAATAGTACTGTACCTGCTTTACCAATGGTTTGGAAGAGGCAAAACGGTATGGAGCGCTCGGCAACAGTACGCAGTGGCAGGACTCCTTACGTGGCTTATCATCTGCCTTTTTGTCAGTTTGCCGCTGTTGATAGAAGACCTTAGTCGCTTAGTGCGCGCTCTTTTTATCAAAAGAAGAGCTAATGCCCCACGTATTCCCTCACGACGCAAGTTCGTCAGCACCTTAGGATGGGGATTGGCGGCTATACCTTTCGCTTCGATACTCTACAGCATTTTCAAAGGAAAATACAACTACAAAGTGTGGAAGTATACGCTTTATTTCCCTAATCTACCTAAAGCGTTTGACGGCTATCGTATTACTCAAATTTCTGATATTCACTGTGGTAGTTTTGACAATTACGACAAAATACGTTACGGAGTAGAACTTATCAATGCTCAAAAAAGCGATGTAATACTATTTACTGGCGATTTGGTGAATAACTTAGCTGAAGAGGTACGTGATTGGAAGCAACTATTTGCTACCCTACACGCCCCTGATGGGGTATTCTCGATTATGGGTAACCACGATTACGGTGATTATTCGTCTTGGGAAAGTGCAGAAGCTAAACAGCAAAACATAGCAGAACTACACCGGCTACAGAAGGAAATGGGCTGGGATTTATTACTAAACAATAATCGTTATTTGGAGCGCAATGGTGACAAGATTGCCCTTATAGGAGTAGAGAATTGGGGACACGGGCGTTTTTCTAAGTATGGTGACTTAAACAAAGCAATGGAAGGAGTAAGCGAGACTGATTTCAAGATACTTATGAGTCACGACCCTACCCATTGGCAAGAGAAAGTACTGCCAGAGCAGAAGTCGATAGACCTAACCTTAAGCGGACATACGCACGGAATGCAGTGCGGCATAGAGATACCACAGTGGCGCTGGAGTCCTTCGCAATATATCTACAAATATTGGGGAGGTATGTACAAAGAAGGGGCACGATATTTGAATGTAAATAGAGGTTTTGGATACCACGCTTTCCCTGGTAGATTAGGGGTATGGCCTGAGATTACGGTGATAGAGCTGAAATGTGGAAATCAGGCGTTAGAAGTTGATAAACAACAAAATAGCTAAGAAATAATGAAAAGATTTATCATATCAGGAGGAGGAACAGGAGGGCATATATTCCCTGCCATAGCCATTGCTGACGAGCTAAAAAGACGGCTACCCGATGCTGAAATCCTTTTCGTAGGGGCAAAAGACCGTATGGAAATGCAGAAAGTGCCTCAAGCAGGTTACCCCATCGAGGGCTTGTGGATTTCGGGTTTGCAGCGCAAACTCAGCTGGCAGAACCTACTTTTCCCCTTAAAATTTATTAGCAGCTTGCTAAAATCAAGGAGTATCATCAAACGCTTTAAGCCCGACGCGGTAATAGGCACGGGAGGTTTTGCTAGTGGTGCGGTAGTGAAAGTAGCAGGACAGATGGGTATTCCCACTTTTATACAAGAGCAAAATTCGTATGCCGGCATTACTAATAAAATGCTTGCCAAAAACGCACACAAGATATGTGTAGCTTACGATGTTATGGAGCAATTTTTTCCGAAGGAGAAAATAGTAAAAACAGGAAACCCTATACGCGATGGCTTGCTAAACATAACGCAGTATCGCTCTGAAGGACTCTCTTATTTTCATTTAGACAGTCAGCGAAAAACTTTATTAGTGCTTGGAGGTAGCTTAGGTGCTCGCCGTATCAATCAGCTTATAGAGCAACAATTGCCTCTTTTTGAGCAATTAGGGGTGCAGGCGTTATGGCAGTGTGGAAAGTTATATTACGAAGAATACAAAAAATACAATAGTGAACAGGTACGTGTATTGGCATTTATAGACCGAATGGAATTGGCGTACGCAGCGGCTGATGTGATTATCTCGCGCGCAGGAGCCAGTTCAGTGAGTGAGCTATGCGTAGTGGGCAAGCCTGTGATTTTTATCCCCTCGCCTAACGTAGCCGAAGACCACCAGACCAAGAACGCACGTGCCATAGCCGACAAACAAGCCGCTATACTATTGCGTGAAAGTGAACTAAATGAGCAGTTTGCAAACACTTTTAGCAAGCTAATAGCCGATGAAGCACAACAAGAAGCCTTATCGGTACATATAAAAGCCTTGGCACAGCCCAACGCTACTAAAGATATAGTAAACCTCATACTCAACGATTAAAATCTGAATAGAATGACTAAGAAATTAATTTTTATAAGCATAATATGGTGGGCAGTTGCAGCTATAGGACAAACTACACTGAAGCCTTCAGTTTTTATCGACACAAAAAGTGATGCTTTCAAGAAAGGTATTGTAGAAATTAAGGAATACACTAATTATGAAGTGTATGAGCAACTACAACGACTGATGAAAAAGGGTAATGCTGGCGCTATCAACAGTGATATGATACGTCAAGCCTACATCACACGCAAAGTAAGTTTAGCAAAAGGAAGCTACATCATTGATAATAATGAACAACGATTTGAGTTTGAAATAGGTAATGGAGGAATACTGATAGGCGAAGGGAAGTTCCTCAACAAGAAACGCAACATAGCCTCTACTTATATTTTTGATAGCGGAAAGTTATCAGAAATACACCTATTCAACTCGGAAGGGCGATTGCGGAAGAAAAATATTTTTAAAGGAAATATGATAGAAGGCTTGGTGTATGACCACGCAGGGAATATCGCACAAAAGATAGAGATATACACCAATCTAAAAGAGGGCGCAGACCAGATAGTGACTACTTATCACAAAAACGGCAACCCGAGTAAGGAGGTAAATAGCATCAAAAACATCACTAAGGAGTATTACCAAAACGGTAAGCTAAAAATAGAGATTATCGATAGTAAAGCCACCACTAAGTACGACCCTGAAGGCAAGCTGACTGAAAAGTGGTATATAACAGAAAAAGGTAACTGCCGTGAGTTATATGACAAAGGCATTATCACCCAAAAGACCTGCGAAGACCGCAGTATAAAAGAAACAACAGTATCATATTACAAAGACGGAAAATTAGTAGAAACCAAGAAGTTATGAATTTAGCACCCATACAAAACGTTTATTTCATAGGTATAGGCGGCATAGGTATGTCAGCTCTTGCTCGTTATTTTAACGCTAATGGCAAAGCTGTATGCGGTTACGACCGTACGCCTACTGAAATTACAGAAATGCTTGAAAAAGAAGGAATAGCAGTACACTTTACTGATGATGTTGCCGCTATTCCAGCCTCATTTAAAGACAAAGCTACTACTTTAGTAGTTTATACCCCTGCTATACCTAAAGACCATTCAGAACTGCTGTATTTTCAGCAAAATGGTTATGAGGTGGTAAAACGCTCGGAAGTGTTAGGCTTTATCACGCAAAACAGTTTCTGTTTAGCGGTAGCGGGCACGCACGGCAAGACGACTACCTCGAGCATTCTCGCCCATATATTAGTAGAAAGTGGTGCCTCGGTAAGTGCTTTTTTAGGAGGTATAGCAGAGAACTTCAATAGCAACTTAGTACTACACGGCAATGAATACACTGTAGCTGAAGCTGATGAGTTTGACCGTTCTTTCTTGCGTCTGTCGCCTAATATAGCGTGTATCACTTCTATGGACGCTGACCACCTAGATATTTATGGTGATGAACAACACCTGATAGAAGGATTTCACCAATTTGCAGGCAAAATAAAAGAAGGAGGTAGCCTAATAGTGCGCAATGGGTTGGCTATAGCAGGCGAAACTTTTGGATTAGAAGATGATTCTGACTATTCTTTTCAGCATATTCGCATAGTAGATGGTGTTTACCACTTCGATTTTAAATACAAAGGAGGTATCTACAAAGATTATACTTTCTTAAAACCTGGAAGACACAACTTATTAAATGCTTTAGCTGCTGTTTCAATGGCAATAAAAGCAGGATTTGCCCCAGAAGCCTTACTTCCTCATTTGGCAACTTTCAAGGGAGTAAAAAGGCGTTTTTCGTATATCATAAAAGAAAAAAATAGGGTGTTTATAGATGATTACGCTCATCACCCTTCAGAAATTAATGCGCTTTATCAGGCTGTGAGCGAAATGTATCCTAATACCCCTAAAACTATTATCTTTCAGCCTCACCTCTTCAGTCGTACCCGTGACTTTATGGATGATTTTGCCAAAAGCTTATCGCAGTTTGATGAGGTTATCCTATTGGATATTTATCCTGCCAGAGAATTGCCTATTGAAGGCATTACCTCTGAAGTTTTGCTAAGCAAAATCACTACCCCACAAAAGACTTTAGTAAGCAAAGCGGAACTTATTCCTTTACTAGAGACTATGCAGCCCTCTCTACTATTAGCTGTAGGTGCTGGCGATATAGGTGCTGAAGTAGCCCACATAAAAGAGGCGATGAGTAAGATATAAAGAAGAGATAAATATACAAAAAAACAGTCTGAGTGATAACACTCAGACTGTTTTTTTGTATAACAATTTTAAAAATATAACTAATAACTAATAATAATGAACTCACTACGACGGTTGGCTTGATGTTGCTCTTCGGTACAAGGTACCCCATTACTACATTCGTTTACTAACTGCGTTTCGCCATACCCTTTACCTGTAATACGGTTTTTCTTGATACCGTGAGAGGTAATCCACTTGATAGTAGACTTAGCACGGCGTTGTGAAAGGGCTAGGTTGTACTTATCAGAACCCCTACTATCAGTATGCAAGCGTACATCTACCGTCATTGTAGGGTGCTCTTGCATCACTTTTACGATTTTAGCTAACTGCTCAGCTGCATCTTTGCGAATGTTAGCTTTATTATAATCGAAGTAGATGTTTTCGATATTCAATATTTTGGCTAAATCGTTGCCTACCGCTATTTCTTTAGGTTTCTTCTCTTCTACTACAGGAATAGGCGTCAATAATACTTCAGCTGTTACATCTTTATTGCTATTAAGCGCTAAAAGCTGCTGATTGCTGTTGTATTTTTCTTTCTCTGATTTAATCAACAGTTGTAAGTCGCCACAATCAGCTGTGTAATTGAATGCAAATGCCCCCTCAGCATCGGCTGTAGTTTCCTCTAAAAGAGTATTGTTGGTACTCCAAAGAGCTACCTTAGCATTAGGAATAATAGCTGATGTAGCAGCATCTTTAACTACCCCCTTAAGGCTGTACTGACAGGTAAAACGAAGAGGGGTATGCTCATAGAAACTATAGATATCATCACTCCCTCTACCCTCTGGACGATTAGAGGTAAGATAGCCTATGTGTGTATGACTGTTGATAACATAACAAAAATCATCATCTGCACTGTTACCAGGACGACCTATATTGATAGGCTTGGTAATAGGATTGCCCTCTGCATCTAATTTGACAGCAAAAATGTCTAAGCCTCCTAAACCAGGGAAGCCATCAGAAGAGAAATAGAGTATATTATCATCAGATATAAAAGGGAAAGACTCGCGACCAGGTGTGTTGATACGCTCGCCTAAGTTCTCTGGTTTACCATACCCGTCTTTTAATATTTTAGAGCGGTAGATATCAGAAGCACCAATAGTACCTTTCATATCAGAAGTGTAATAGATATATTTGCCATCAGGACTAAGAGCTGGGTGTGCTACGCTGTGAATATTGCTATTGAAAGGCATTTCTTGCACATTTCCCCATTTGCCACTTTTATCTTTAGTAGCCTTAAAAATCTTAAGCAATACGGTTTGGTCGCCGTTAGTTTTTACCTCGTTATTGATGAAGTTATTACGTGTAAAATACATCGTATTACCATCTTTAGTAAAGGCAGCTGTTGATTCATTAAACTTAGTATTAATACCGTTTAATTTTGCTTTTCTTGAGGCTTGTAGGCTATCAGTATTAGCTTCGTAGAGCGTATAAAAATTGTCGCCTGTCCATTCTGAACGGCGTTTTAGAAAACCTGTTTTGCTAGTAGCATATACAATATTATCGCCATAAAAAGCGGTACCATACTCTGATTTTTTAGTATTGAGTTTGAGCAAATTGAGCTCCATTCTACCTGAATTGCGTTTTACTTCAGCCTGATAATCTCTGTTTTTGAGAAATAGTACAGCACGCACATCGTTTTTACCTGTAAGTGCTACAAACTGATCCATTACTTTGTCGGAAGCATCGTAATCACCTTTGCTTTTTAGAGTTTGAGCATAGCGGTAATAATATTCTGGCTTGATATTTAAAGGCTTATTAGTTTTAGGATCCTTAGCTTTAAAAAGTTTATCATACCATTTATTAGCTTGCTGATAATCGGCATTATAATAGTAAGCATTACCAAGGTTTTCTAAGAGTTCTTGAGGTTCAACTCCTTTGCGGGCTATACTTTCATAAGCATTGATGGCCTCGACATAATCTAAGTTCTTATAATATTTAGCTGCTTTTTGCAAAGCTTCTTTTTCATTTTGAGCAAAAGAGAATTGTAATATTAATAAGAAAGTTATAAAAAAAAGTTTTTTCATAAGATATAAATAAGAAAAAATTAAGAATTTAGGAAATGAATACTATATTTAAAGATTTTGCCAAAGAGGTAACTATAAATATTACCTCTTTGACAAAGCTATTATGAGAGATTATTACATCGCAACAACGATAAATTCGCTGCGACGGTTTTCTTGATGTTCTTCTTCAGTACAAGGCACTCCGTTAGAGCATCCGTTTACGAGACGTGTTTCGCCATAACCTTTAGCTTTTAAGCGTTTTCTATCGATACCTTGTTTAACTATCCATTCGAGGGTAGCTTTAGCACGGCGGTCAGAAAGTTTAAGGTTATATGAGTCAGCACCACGGCTATCGGTATGAGAACGAATATCTATCTTCATTTTTGGATACTCGCGCATTACCTCTACGATTTTAGTAAGCTCAACCGCAGCATCTGGGCGGATATTAGCTTTATTATAGTCGAACTTAATTTCTTTGATTTCAAATACTTTAGCTAAGTCCATACCTTTTTTGATAGCTACTTGTCTTGGGTTGAGCAATATCTCGTATACTACCTCATCTTTCCCTACAGTAACATTTACTTCGGCTGTTTCGTATTTTTCTTTTTCCCCACGTAAGTAGTAGTGAGAATCATTGCAATTTACTTTTTCAAAAGTGAAAGTACCATCAGTTTTTGACTTGTCTGTACTTACTTCTTTCATCACTTTATCAGATAAAATCACTTTTGCATTGGCAATAATAGCCTTAGTTTTAGCATCTTTTACTATACCTTTGATATTTTTCTGGCAAGAGAACAATAGAGGTTTATCTTCATGGAAGCTATAAATATCATCTTTACCTTTCCCTCCAGGACGGTTTGAGGTTAAGAAACCTATTTTGCTATCGCTATTGAACACAAAACAGAAGTCATCATCTGCACTGTTACCAGGCATACCGATATTTACCGGTTTAGAAGTAGAGCCATCGGCATTAAACTTCGCAGCGAAAATATCTAACCCCCCAAGACCAGGTATACCATCAGATGAATAGTAAAGTACATTTTCTTTAGAAATATAAGGGAAAGACTCACGACCTGCTGTATTAATGATATTACCTAAATTTTCGGGAGTACCATATTGGTTATCACCCAAAATTTCTACTCTGAAAATATCAGAACTACCAAATGTTCCTGGCATATCAGAGGCAAAGTACAAATACTTTTCATCTGAGCTAAGAGCTGGGTGTGCTACGTTATACTGGTCGCTATTGAAAGGAACCTCAACGATGTCGCCCCAATTGCCGTTCTTATCTTTAGTGGCACGTAATATTTTAAGCAAAATAGTATTTTCGATATCAGTACCAAGTTTTCTATTTACGTAGTTATTACGTGTAAAATACATTGTATTGCCATCTTTAGTAAAAACAGGGGTAGACTCATTAAACTGTGTATTAACAGAAGAAGAAAAAGGTTTTCTGCTACCTAACTTCTGATCGAAATGTTCTGCCTCGTAAAGGTCGTAGAAACTCTCGCCTGTCCATTGAGATACACCACGTTTAGCTTTTCTGGCATTGGTAGCCCCTGCAAAAACTATCTTATCACCATAAAGAGCGGTACCATATTCAGAATTTTCGGTATTAATAGAGGCATTATTGAGCTGAAATCTACCTGAGTTGTTCTTAATAACCGTTTGATAATCTTTGTTTTCTTCGAAAAGGGCCGCACGAGTATCATTAGCATTAGTAAGTTGAACAAACTTAGCCATCATTTTATCGGCTTCGGTATAGTCGCCGACAGACTTAAGTGTTTGTGCATAACGATAATAATACTCAGGTTTTACCTTGTACTTACCTTCTTGAAAAAGTTGTTCGTACCAAGGAAGCGCCTTTTTGTATTCGGCATTGTAATAATACGCGTTGCCCAAACTCTCGAGCATCTCCTGATTCACAAAGCCTTTCTGGGCTATTCTTTCATAAATTTTAATCGCATCAACGTACGAAAAGTTCTTATACATTTCATTTGCTTTTTCCAACTCTTTTTCTGGTTGTGCAAAAAGTAATGAAGTAGAACTTAATAAAGCTACACTAAAAGTTAATAATCTCATTTTTAACAATTAACAATTACAAATTAATAATTTATTGATAAAGTGGTTAATGGTTAAAAATATTATTTTAGAAGAATCGAGGTGATACGATTTTCTTATAGGTTTTAACAAGTTCGTAACGCAAGAATATCTCGTGAGAACCTGAGTTGTATTTTGACAATTCAGTAGTTTCGTAGTCATAGCCATAACCTATAAACCAACGATCATTGGCTTGGAAGCCCGCCATTATACTAACTGCGGCATCCCAACGGTAAGCTGCCCCTATGACAAATTTCTCATTGAACATAAAGTTGAGCGAGCCATCTACTTGTAATGGTACTCCAAAAGAAGCTTTAGTAAGTACTGCTGGCTTAAACTTCACATTATCTGATAGGTTAAATACATAGCCCCCAATGAAATAGAAGTGTTGTGCATTCTTAAGCACTGATACCGATTGGTCTTTATAATGGGTAGTTTCTAACATATTAGGCACTGAGAAACCGAGGTAAAACTTATTAGTATACCAATACACTCCCGCCCCTATATTAGGTGAAAATACACTTTCGGTACCCGCTAAGGTAACATCGGTATTATCTTGTTTGCGCAATTCATCGTAATTTATTTGAAATAAACTACCTGAACCTTTTATACCAAAAGCTAATTTAGAGTTTTCAAAGTTCAATGTATACGATGCATCTATTGCTAATTGTGTTTGGTTTTGAGGACCAATACTCTCGCGGAAAATACTTCCTCCTAAACCTACATTGCGAAGTTCTTGCATCGGTTGGTGATAGCTAATGCTACCATTAGTAGGTGCCCCTTTGATGCCTACCCATTGGGTACGAAACATACCAA
>NZ_KN390021.1:0-783 GCF_000213295.2 Capnocytophaga sp. oral taxon 329 str. F0087 | reverse complement strand
TTGGTGATAGCTAATGCTACCATTAGTAGGTGCCCCTTTGATGCCTACCCATTGGGTACGAAACATACCAAAGAAACTTCCTACTTCGCGTGAGCCAGTGTAACCAGGATTAAACAGCATAGTGTTATACATATACTGTGTGTACTGCGACTCTTGTTGTGCTAAAACTACTGTACAAAATAAGGTTGTAAGTAGTGAAAATAAGGCTTTTTTAGTCATAATGAAACTGTAGTTTTGTATTCTTTACAATTGATTCTTAGTTAGTTACTATAATTATACATACTATAAAAACGGTGCAAAGTTACACCTTTTTTTTTAATAATCAATTTTTCTTACATTGATTAGCAGGAAATGAGTAAAAAAGTATATTTTTCTATTTTTTCAACCATTATTGGATACTTATTTTTCGCTAATTATTCATCACATACTCGGCTGCGCCAGCTCGCCAACTTTCCTTCGCTCTTCCTATATTGTTCCTATATCCAACGTATAGGGTAAGTCTATACAGAAAATTTTTCTACTAATACCAAACTGAAATCTTTATTGTTATAAGAATTAATAAGTAGTATGCGGCGTGCTTTGTCTTCCTTCAGGTAGTGGCAGGCATACCATAAACCAAAAGCTGAGGCTGTGAAATATTCGCCACAAAGATTTTTATAAGACAATATAGGACATTGCCAAGGTAGCGAAGTAGGGTCGCCAGTGAAAATAATATCTATATCGCTTATGCTAAGAGCATTATGCTGGAGAAAGTCAGTTATCCAAGAGGGGAGTTCGTCAGGT
>NZ_KN390020.1:16757-24171 GCF_000213295.2 Capnocytophaga sp. oral taxon 329 str. F0087 | reverse complement strand
ACTAACGATTAATTTCTAACAACTAAAAACTATAAAAAATGCCAACAATATCACATAGAGCACAAATATTACCCCAATCACCTATCAGGAAATTGACTCCTTATGCTGAAAAAGCGTCTAAGGAGGGAAAGACCATTTACCACCTTAATATTGGTCAGCCAGATATTAAAACTCCTGAAATAGCTATTCAAGCTGTAAAAGATTTTAGTCCTACAGTGCTTGAATATACTAAGAGTGAGGGGATTAATTCACTGAGAGAAAAGGTGGTAGAGTATTATAAAAAACATGATATAAAGGTAGATAGTAGTGATATTATTATTACTTGTGGGGGCTCTGAAGCCCTTACTTATGTAATCGCTACAGTAGCTAATGCTGATGATGAGATTATCATTCCAGAGCCTTATTATGCAAATTATATCAGTTTTTCAGAAGCTTTTGATGCAGTATGTGTGCCTATAACCTCTTCTTTTGATAATAATTTTGCTCTCCCGCCGATTGAGGAGTTTGAGAAAAAAATCACACCTAAGACTAAAGCTTTCTTGATTTGTAATCCAGGAAATCCTACAGGCTATTTGTATTCTAAAGAAGAAATTTTGCAGTTAGCTGCAATAGCTAAAAAATACGATATCTTCCTCATTTTTGATGAGGTGTATCGAGAATTTGTATATGATGGAGCACAGCATTTTTCTATTATGCAAGTACCTGATATTGAGCAAAACGCTATAATGATAGATTCTGTGTCAAAACGTTTTAGTATGTGTGGAGCACGTATAGGATGGGTAGTCTCTAAAAACAAAGAGGTAATGAAATCTATTTTAAAGTTTGCTCAAGCACGTCTTTCACCTCCTACTTATTCTCAAATAGGAGCTGAAAAGGCTTTTGATGTGCCAGAAACTTATTTTGAAGAAGTGTTGAAAGAGTATACTCAGCGCAGAAATGTGCTAATAGATGCTCTACAAAGGGTAGAAGGAGTACGTGTGTCAATGCCTAAGGGAGCTTTCTACTGTATAGCTGAGTTGCCAGTAGAGAATGCTGAAGATTTTTGTATATGGCTTTTAGACCAATTTTCTGTAGATAATGAAACAGTAATGTTAGCTCCAGCAGAAGGTTTTTATGCTACTCCAGGTTTAGGACGCAATCAGGTGCGTATAGCTTATGTGCTCGAAAAAGAAAAAATAGAGAGAGCGGTAGAAATACTAAAAAAAGGATTAGAGTGCTATAAAAAGCAATAGACTTGAATGCAAAATATGAAATGTAACGGACGAGAAGAAAAAGTTAATTAATAGTTAATTAGAGAGTTAGCAAGAATATAGTAAAAAAACAGCAATAAAATTGCTTTTATTTGAAAAATAATTCGTACCTTTGATGCGAAAAATAAAAGATAAATGTCAGTAAAGAAAATAGCAGTATTAACATCAGGAGGCGATGCTCCTGGTATGAACGCAGCCATTAGAGCAGTGGTGCGTACGTGTGCCTATCACAATATAGGAGTAGTAGGTGTATATCGCGGCTATCAAGGAATGATAGAAGGCGACTTTAAAGAAATGAATGCGCGTAGTGTACGCGACATTATCAATAGAGGAGGAACTATACTAAAATCAGCTCGCTCAAAAGATTTTAGAACTCCTGAAGGACGAAAAGTAGCTTATGAAAATCTAAAAGCTGCAGGAGTAGATTCATTAGTAGTTATCGGCGGAGACGGTTCATTCACGGGAGCGCTTTTGTTTAACCAAGAGTATGGATTTCCTGTGATAGGTATACCAGGGACTATAGATAATGATATCTATGGTACTGACTTTACTCTAGGCTATGATACCGCCCTCAACACTGTTATTGAAGCTATCGACAAGATTAGAGATACTGCAAGCTCTCATAATCGTCTCTTCTTTATAGAAGTAATGGGGCGTGATGCAGGGCATATAGCTCTTAATTCTGGTATCGGAGCTGGGGCTGAAGAGATATTAATACCAGAGGAGAATATAGGGCTTAAAAAACTGCTTAGCTCATTAGAGAAAAGTAGAAGTACTGGTAAGACCTCGAGTTTAGTAGTAGTTGCAGAGGGAGATAAAATCGGTAAAAATGTATTTGAACTAAAAGAATATGTAGAGCAACATCACCCTGATTATGATGTACGTGTGTCTGTGTTAGGACATATGCAAAGAGGAGGTTCTCCTTCTTGTTTTGACCGTGTGTTGGCAAGCCGAATGGGAGTGAAAGCCGTAGAGTCACTTTTAGAAGGAAAATCAAACTATATGGTGGGTATCCGCAGTACTAAAATGGAACTTACCCCTCTTGAAAAAGCTATCAAGGGAAGTTCTAAAATCAATACAGAACTTCTTCGTGTAGCTGAAATAATGGCTACATAGTTTTTTGAGAGATAAAATATTTATAGAAATAAAATAATAAGTTAATTAAATTAAAAGAGAATTAATATGTCAGTAAAAATTGGAATTAATGGATTTGGACGTATTGGACGTCTTGTATTCCGTGCCGCTTATGAGAGAGCCGATGTAGAAATCGTTGGTATTAACGACCTTTTGGATGTTGATTACATCGCTTACCTTTTGAAATATGATTCAGTTCACGGAACTTTCAAAGGAGACGTGAAAGTAGAAAATGGACATTTAGTAGTAGACGGGAAAGTAGTACGTATTACTGCAGAAAAGGATCCTAACAACCTTAAATGGAACGAAGTAGGTGCAGATGTAGTGGCTGAATGTACAGGTATTTTCACTACTTTAGAAAAAGCTCAAGCACACATCAATGCAGGTGCTAAAAAAGTAGTTATTTCAGCTCCTTCAGCAGATGCTCCTATGTTCGTAATGGGTGTTAACCACAAATCAGTAAAACCTACTGATACTATTGTGTCTAACGCATCTTGTACAACTAACTGTTTGGCTCCTATTGCTAAAGTGTTAAATGACAACTTTGGTATTGAAGAAGCTTTAATGACAACTGTTCACGCTACTACAGCTACTCAATTAACAGTAGATGGTCCTTCTAAAAAAGACTGGAGAGGAGGACGTTCTGCACTTTGCAATATTATTCCTTCAAGCACAGGAGCAGCAAAAGCTGTAGGAAAAGTAATTCCAGAACTTAATGGTAAACTTACAGGTATGGCATTCCGCGTGCCTACTGCAGACGTATCAGTAGTTGATTTGACTTTCCGTACTAAGAAAGCTACAACTCTTGAAGATATCAACGCTGCTATGAAAAAAGCTTCAGAAGGAGAACTAAAAGGTATCCTTGGATATACTGAAGACTTAGTAGTATCTCAAGATTTCGTAGGATGCAAGAATACATCTATTTTTGATGCCAAAGCAGGTATAGGCTTAAGCTCAAACTTCTTTAAAGTAGTTTCTTGGTATGACAATGAAACAGGTTACTCTAACAAATTGGTAGATTTGGCACAACACGTAGCTAAATTATAATTAACGAAAGGTGAAGTACTTTGGTTAGTGCTTCACCTTTATTTTTTACTATTAATAACATAATAAAACCGAAATAATATGATTTTAATTGTTGATAGTGGAGCAACTAAGGCAGATTGGACAGCTTTAAACAGCAAAGGAGAAAAGGTGTTTTTTACTCAAACTTTAGGGCTTAATCCTGAGGTTTTAACTGAAGAGATACTTGTAGAGCGTATTACAACTAACTACCAACTATTTGAAAATAGAAATAGTGTAAGTGAAATCTATTTTTATGGGGCTGGCTGTGGTACAGAACGCATTCGTTATTTTGTAGAACGCAGTTTGGCGACTATCTTTAAAAACGCTAAAATAGATGTAAAGGAAGATACTTATGCGGCTGTATTTGCAACAACTAATCCAAGTGAAAAAGCTATAGTTTGTATATTAGGGACAGGTTCTAACTGTTCTTTCTGGAATGGTAAGGAGCTTTACCAAGCAGTAGATTCATTGGGCTATATCTTGATGGATGAGTCAAGTGGGAATTTTTATGGCAAACGCTTGATAATAGATTACTACTTTAAGAAGATGCCAGCTGACCTTGTACAAAAGTTCGAAAGTCAGTATGAGTTGGGCTCTGATGTAGTGAAAAACCACCTTTACAAGATGCCAAACCCTAATAGCTATTTGGCTACTTTTGCAAAATTTATAGTGGAAAATAAAAATCACGAGTATTGCCGTACCATAGTGAAGAAAGGAATGCAACTATTCGTAGACCACTGGATTTCACAATATGAAGAACGTTATGAAGTGCCTATTAACTTCGTAGGTAGTATCGCTTTCTTCCTTCAAGATATTTTGGAAGAAGTATTAGCAGAAAACAAACTTAAGTTGGGAACTGTATTGAGAAAACCTATTGATGGATTAGTAGCATTTCACGTAAATAACTACTTCAAATAGAAGATATAAAGAAGATACAAAAAAAGAGACTATCATTGATAGTCTCTTTTTTTTATGCTATAATTTTCTTAGAATAATCCGTAAAGAAGTGCGTCTATTTTGTTGATGATGTCGCCTAAATCTTCAGGGTTATCAACGAAATTAATGTCATCAACTTCTATGATGAGGAGTTTGCCTTTGTTGTATTGTTTTATCCATTGTTCGTAGCGCTGGTTTAGTCGGTTTAGGTAGTCGATGGAGATGGAGTTTTCGTACTCTCTGCCTCGTTTTTGGATTTGTTTTACCAGATTGGGAATAGAACTCCTTAGATATATAAGAAGGTCAGGAGGAGAGATAAGTCGCTCCATAAGAGCAAATAATGAACGATAATTATCAAAATCACGGGTACTCATTAGTCCCATTTCGTGTAGGTTGGGGGCAAAGATATGAGCATCTTCATATATGGTGCGGTCTTGTATAATATCGTTGCCTTTTTCGTGAAAGTCTAATATTTGTCGGAATCTACTGTTGAGGAAGTAGATTTGTAGGTTGAAACTCCAACGCTCCATTTGATGGTAAAAATCATCTAAATAGGGGTTGTCGACAACATCTTCGAAATGAGCTTCCCACTGGTAGTGCTTAGCCAGAAGGGCGGTAAGGGTGGTTTTGCCAGCTCCGATATTTCCTGCTATAGCTATGTGCATTTTTACTGTTATTTTTTGTCGTTATTTTCGCGCAAACAACGAATCATAGAGGTGTTTTTGATTTCTTGGATAACAAAAGAACTTTGTATGTTTGCGATGATTTCTAATTTTGATATTTTGTGTACTACGAAAGTCTGGTATTCTTCCATATCATTAAGCACCAACTTCAGTAGGAAATCATAAGCTCCTGCCATATAAGAGGCTTCTAATACTTCGTCTAAGGTGCTTATATAGTTTTCAAACTCTTCAAATAGTTCGCCGTTATGCCTAAGTAGTTTTACTTGGCAGTAAGCTACTAATTTTTTGCCTAATGCTTTGGGGTTTACGACAGCTACATATTTTTGAATAACCCCCATTTGTTCTAACTTTTTCACCCGCTCGTGTACTGGGGTGATAGAGAGTTTTACCTTTTCAGCTAATTGTTTGATAGACTGCTCGCTATCTTGCTGGAGTTCGTCTAACAATTGTAAATCAGTTTGATCTAATACGTACATATTCAACTTAAATTATTGCGGTAAAGGTAAAAAATATTTTTGATATAGAGGGTGTAAATAGAATTTTTTTTTGTTGTTTTTACTTAAAGTGTTAATAATCACTATTATAGAAATATTAGTTTTATTTACTGTTGCTCAATTCGTTTAATTATTGTAGTTTTGCAGCAATTATCATTGGTTAGTGAATTAGTTAATAGTTGTTCGCTCATCCTTCGCTTATCCTTCGCTCATCGTTCGGTGAAAGTAAGAGGTGTAAAGCGTATCAAAATATAATAGTAGAAAATATTTAATATAGTAATAAAATGAATGAAATAGATTACAAGTTTGTACATAAAGATTTTAGAATTAATGGTTTTCCGATAGACAGAAATCGCCTTACTATATTGGCTGTGGCTTATGTGAAAGACGGTCTTCCTTATCGTAAGTCGGTAGGACGTTTTTTGCTGGATTGGTTGGACGATCGTGATTATGTAGAGGCTACCACTTCTGGTTCGACAGGTATTCCTAAGCAAATAAAGTTGAAGAAACAAAGTATGGTAAATTCGGCTCTTGCTACGGGTGATTATTTGAAACTTTCGCCTAAAAATAGGGCTTTGCTATGTTTGCCAGCTGACTTTATTGCAGGTAAGATGATGATTATCCGCTCTATTATTCTGGGGCTACACCTCGATATCATCAGACCTTCGTCTATGCCACTTTCGCTTACGAGCAAAAATTACGATTTCTGTGCGATGATTCCGCTACAGGCTTCAAAATCATTAGTGGATTTGCCACGTGTGAAGAAGGTTATTTTGGGGGGAGCTTCGATAGATGGAGAATTGGAGGCTAAGCTGCAAACTATTTCAACCGAAGTGTATTCGTCATACGGAATGACAGAAACTATTTCGCATATAGCGATGCGCAAGGTGAACCATACAGAAGTGCATCAGAATACATATAAGGCATTGCCTAATGTGACATTTACGCAAGACGAGCGCCACTGTTTGGTGATTGATGCTCCTTTGGTAGCTGACCACCCTGTAGTGACAAACGATATAGTGAACCTTATATCGCGTACTGAATTTGAATGGCTGGGACGCTTTGATAATATTATCAATTCAGGAGGCTTTAAGGTGTTCCCTGAAAGTGTGGAAAGAAAGATAAAGAAATATATTAAAGGAGATTACTTCATCACTAAAGAGGCTGACGAAGAGTTAGGACAACGCGCTGTGCTGTATGTACAAGGTGATGAGAAGGATTATCCTACGCTTTCGCACGATATTTATATGGATAAGGATATGCTGAAGTATGAAGTGCCACGCCAGATTTACTTCGTACCTGAGTTTGTATATACTGATAATCAGAAGATAAGGCGTGATGAAACCGTAAAGAAATACAAACAATAACCTACTATGAAGCTGAAAAGGTTTATTCCTTATATTTTGCCTTATAAGAAACAGGCATTGCTCAATATTTTTTTCAATGTACTCTATTCGCTTTTTAGTGCGCTGTCGTTTATAGCACTTATTCCGATGTTGGATGTGCTTTTTGGTAAGAATAAGCCTATAAGTGAGCCGCCTGTATATTCAGGGAGTTTGATGGACTTAGGTGGCTATGGGAAAGCGTATCTGAACTACCAAGTAGGAAAGATGGCGGGAGAGGATACTGTATGGGCGTTGGCTATTGTTATCGCTTTGGTTATCTCGCTCTTTTTGCTGAAAAATATGTTTAGCTATTTGGCGTCGCTCTTCATTACTTATTTGCGCAATGGGGTGCTACGCGACCTGCGAGATAGTCTTTACAAGAAAATAATAAGTCAGCCGGTAGCTTTTTTTTCAGACCAGCGCAAGGGCGATATTATCTCGCGAATGGTCGGAGATGTGAATGAGGT
>NZ_KN390020.1:9203-15977 GCF_000213295.2 Capnocytophaga sp. oral taxon 329 str. F0087 | reverse complement strand
ACAGTACTCTTTGCTTTCGGGATTAGAGGCGTACGTACGCGAGCCGCTGACGATACTTTTTTCGATAATAGTGATGTTGGGCATCAGTGTGAAGCTGACTGTTTTCACCTTTGTATTTATACCGATAGCGGCTGCGGTGATTTCGAAGATAGGAAAATCGCTGAAAAAGAACTCGATAGCTGTACAACAAGAGCAGGGGCGGTTTCTTTCGCTTATAGAAGAGACGATAGGAGGCTTGCGCGTGATAAAGGCTTTTACGGCAGAGCATATTTTTACTCAACGTTTTAGTCAGTCGAGTGAGCACTTTATGAAGATGAGCAATAAGGTGATGAACCGTCAGAACTTAGGGTCGCCAATGAGCGAGTTTCTCGGTATACTGATGATAGCGATATTGCTTTGGTTTGGAGGTTCGCTGGTATTGCTTGACAAGACTTTAGAAGGTACGCAGTTTATTGCTTTTATGGGCTTGGCTTATAATATTTTGACTCCCGCTAAGGCTATCAGCAAGGCTTCGTATGATATGAAAAGAGGGAATGCTGCGGCTGAGCGTATATTGGAGATACTGGATTACGACAACCCGATAAAGGAAAAAGAACAGCCTGTGGTGATGCAGGATTTTACTACAGCTATTCGTTTTGACAAGGTAACTTTTAGATATGAAGAGGCTAATGTGCTGACTAACTTCACATTGGAAGTGCCTAAAGGCAAGACAGTGGCTTTGGTAGGGCAGTCGGGGAGTGGAAAGAGTACCGTGGCAAACCTCATCACTCGTTTTTATGATGTGAATGAGGAGCAGGTGCTGATAGATGGGGTAGATGTGCGTGATATGCAGACGGATTCGTTGCGCCACCTGATAGGTGTGGTATCGCAGGATTCGATTCTTTTTAACGATACCATTAAGAATAACTTGCTGATAGGCAAGCCTTCGGCAACAGATGAGGAGATTGTAGCGGCTACTAAAATAGCAAATGCTTACGAATTTATACAAGACCTCCCTGATGGGTTGGATACAAATATAGGGGATGCCGGTAGTAAGCTAAGTGGGGGACAAAAGCAGCGCTTAAGTATAGCGAGAGCGGTGTTGAAAAATCCGCCTATAATGGTGCTTGACGAAGCGACTTCGGCATTGGATACTGAGAGTGAACGCTTGGTGCAAGTTGCCTTGGAGAATATGATGAAGAACCGCACTTCGGTAGTGATAGCTCACCGCCTTTCTACCATACAAAATGCTGACCATATAGTGGTGATGCAAAAAGGACAGATAGTGGAGCAAGGCACGCATACGGAACTACTGCAAAAGCAGGGGATGTATAAGAAGTTAGTGGAGATGCAGTCGTTTGAGTAATTAGCAAATCAGTAAATTAGTAGAATTATGAAAAAGATTTTATTAATATGTTTTGTAGCAGTGGTTTTTCTCACTAATGTTTTTATGACTTGTTCAAAAATGGAAGAAACTATTTTGAAAGATAATAAAACAAAAGTGATGAAACATAATTATATAATCGTTAATTCTGTCGATAATACTCCTGTTGAAGTAGAGGTAAGCTATTCTGTATATAGAATAGGGAATAGTGAAAATATAGTAAAAACAGAGCGTAAAACTACTCCTTTTATATTAGGGGGAGAGGAGGTAAAGATTAAGTATGACAGTTTAGAACTTTCTTTTAAGGGAGATATAAGAAGTAATTATAATAAAATAAGAAGAGAGTTTATGCCAAAAGGGGCTGATTATCTATATATCAATAATCTTTCTGCTGTAGATTTGGAATATTGTGTGATAGGAAATGAAGAAGTGGAATATTATAGTTTGAAAGAGATATCAAACTTAGATATTAGTAATAAAAATGATGTAAATAGTAAAAAGATGCTTAAATGGTATCCGACCCCTATTTATAAAGGAACTTCAATATTGTATTTACTTTACCCTGAAAAATCACCTCAAAAACAAGTATATATTTATTGGAAAGATATGGAAAAAAGAGATGGTTTGAAAATAGCAACAGCAAGTTATGCTAAATCTATATCTTTGAAAACACCTATTTTTGGAGAAGTAAGGGTGGATAGCCCTTATTCTTTGAATAAAGTTTTAGAATTGTATAGGGAAGAATTTTCTAATAAAGAACAGCTATTTGATAACTATGAATTTTATAATAATTCTTGTTATTCATTTTCAGAGGAAAGTTTGCGGTATAGTACTAAAGGAGAGAATATAAAATGGTATGGGATTATATCAGCAGGAGATAGACTTGAGAATAAAGGACAATTATATTTTATAAATATCTGTGGTCGTTCTAAAGGGAGTGATTATTTTGGAGAAAAAGGATACTACTAATGTTAGGATGTTAAGTTATTTTAGTTTCTACGGTTTTTAACTTGAAAAAAAGATGAAACATATTTTACTAAAAATATTTGGAATATTAGCTGCTCTTCTAAATATATGTGGGATGTGCAATAAGCCACCTGAAATGGAGGTGAAAGCTACTAAAGAAAAGGTGTTTAATCATAATTATGTAGTGATTAATTCTGTAGATAATTCTCCTGTAGAAGTAGAAGTGAGCTACTCTATTTTTGTAAGAGGAAACTCTGATAATATTATAAAAACAGAGAGAAAAACAACTCCTTTTGTATTGGGAGGGGAGGAAGTGAAAGTGATATACGACAGCTTAGCTACAATGTATGCGGGGGAAGTAAAAAGTACTTGTAATAAAATACAAAGAAATTATACTCCTAAAGGAGCTGATTATTTGAGTATTAAAAACTTATCATTGACTACGGACATTGAGTATGCAGTAGTGGGTAATCAATCTATTACATATTATTCATTAGCAGAACTCAATAGTGTAGATGTTGGTGATAAAAATGCTATACCTAATAAATTGAAAGTACTTAAAAGCTATCCCACTCCTATTTATAAAGAGACCCCTGTGTTATATCTGCTTTATCCAGAAAAAGCACCACAAACGCAGGTGTATGTACCTTGGTCAGAAGGGCGCGATGATAAAGGTCTGTTTATGACGTGGAGTGTATATGCAAAACAAGTAATGCTTAAGCCCCCTTTGTTAGGAGAACTTACTCTAAATACTCCTTTTTCAGCACAAGAGGTATTAAACTTGTATAAAAAAGAGTTTCAGGGACAAAGTTTACTGTTTGAAAATTATAAACAATATAATTATCATATAGGGTACTCATCTCCAGAGAGAAGTTTATGGTATAGAACAAGGTTATTTAATATGCAATGGTATGGAAAGATAGCCGCAGGAAAAGAGTTTGAGAATAAAAAAGAGGCTTTTGTTTTCTTTGTAAATTCTGTTAGTAAATATATGGGGTATGGTTATTTTGATGAAAGAGATTACTAATATAGTAATTAGTTTAAACGCTATAATTAACAAATGAAACTATATAAAATTTAAAAAAGCACTTACTACAGTTTTATGGTAGGTGTTTTTTGTGTATTATGAAAAAATGACTAGGAGAAAAAAATATTAAAAAATATTTGGTAGTAATAAATTTTCTTATTACTTTTGCCATTATTACTCCCGATGAGGGGGAAGATTTGTCGTTTAAAATACATAAAATATGAAATTTATAGTATCAAGTTCGTATCTATTAAAGAAATTGCAAGTGTTTGGAGGTGTTATCAATAGTAGTAACACTATGCCTATACTTGATAATTTCTTGTTTGAACTTTCACCCAATTCATTAACTATTTCAGCCTCAGACCTTGAGACTACTGTGAGAGGAACGTTGGAAGTGGAGTCGGATTCTGTGGGGAGTATTGCTATTTCGGCAAAGCTTTTGACTGATATTCTGAAAACTTTCTCAGAACAACCACTTACTTTTCTTGTAAAAGAAAATAATATTATAGAAATTAGTTCGACAACTGGTAACTATACATTGGCATACCTTGATGGGGCAGAGTTCCCTCAGCCAGTGGCTTTGCCAGAAGCTAACAAAGTAACGCTATTAGGTGACGTGTTAGCAACTGCTATACAAAAGACGATTTTTGCAGTAGGGAATGATGACTTGCGTCCGACAATGAGTGGGGTGCTATTTCAGTTTAACGAGCAAGGGCTTACCTTTGTAGGTACTGACGCTCATAAATTGGTAAAATACGAACGTGCTGACATTAAAGCTACAGAAGCTACTGACTTTATTATGCCTAAAAAGCCGCTCAATATATTGAAGGGTATTTTGGCAGGTAGCGAAACTCAGGTAACTGTAGAATACAATGAAAGCAACGCTGAATTCTCATTTGATGATATGGAGTTTATCTGTAGATTGATAGATGGTAAATATCCAAATTACGATGCGGTTATTCCGAAAGAAAATCCTAATAAGCTGACGCTAAACCGTTCGCAATTCTACAACTCGGTGAATCGTCTTTCACTATTTTCTAATAAAACGACTCACCAAGTACGCTTGAAAGTAGCTGGTTCAAGTCTTATTATTTCGGCAGAAGATGTAGACTACAGCAATAAAGGTGAGGAGCGTTTGACTTGTAACTATCAGGGCGATGATATGGAAATAGGGTTTAATTCTAAATTCTTGAAAGAGATGATTAACAATCTTGACTCTGACGAGATATTGTTAGAAATGTCACTGCCTAATCGCGCTGGTATTATCACCCCTATTGATGGTTTAGACGAGGGAGAAAAAGTACTGATGCTGGCGATGCCTATAATGCTTAACAATCAGTAAAAGATAGTTTTTTTTATTCATATCTATTGAAAAAAAGTGCTTTTGAGAAGTTTTTTCTTGAAAGCACTTTTTTTAAGACAAAAGACGAGAAGCGAGAGACGAATGGGGGCGAAAAGAAAGTACTGATTTTTTTCGGTGGTTTGGAAGTTTTTTATTACTTTTGCAAAATAATCCCAAATTGTTGGTGGAGCAATCTGAAAAGTTCCACCTAACCTTAAAAAGAACTTATTAATACCAATGAGTTATTTTGTAATTTACTGATTATTAACATCCCCCCTATGCACATACTCCGCTGCGCCTGCTCGCGGACTTCCTTCAAAGGGGGAGATGTGATGGTATGCATACACGAATATTAGTAAAAAGGGGGGATTTAATGATTGTTTATAATTTGATATATGAAATACTTTATAGGAAAACTTAAACCTTTCGCTTATATAGCTGGCTTATATGTAATAATATCGCTGATAATGCGCTGTGTGTTTGTATTTCACCCTATCACAACGGCTTCTTTTTCTTTTGTAGAAGTGCTGAAAATATGTAGTATAGGGTTGGTTTCAGACGTGCTAACAATAGTACTGGCGATGGGTATTTTGGCTATTTACTTCCTTTTTATAGCCAATGTGAAATACAAAAAGCCTTATGGTTATCTCATCTTTGGGGCATTGGTGCTCTTCTTGCTCTATATCCAATTCTACCCTAATAATATATTTGAGCAGTACGGAGGGGTTATTCCTGAAATAGCATTGGCTTTTTTTGGTTTTAAAACCTTCTGTTTTGGTCTTTTGCTCTTCTTGCCTAAATATCGCGTAACACTGCGCAATATTCTCTATTTCATCACTTTATTTATTTATATTTTTGCAATAGTGATGAATGCGGTAAGTGAGTATTTCTTTTGGAATGAATTTGGTATTCGGTATAACTTTATAGCCGTAGATTATTTGATTTACACTAATGAAGTGATAGGGAATATAATGGAGAGTTACCCTGTGGTGCCGCTGTTTTCTGGGGTATTTGCAGTAGTATTGGCGCTCACTATATGGGTATTTGTAAAGACAAAATCGGTTTTGACCTCTATTCCGACCCTATTGCAAAAGAGTATATATGTGCTTAACTATGCAGTACTTTCCCTCTTAGCGATTTGGGCTTTACCAGCACTGCACAACTTGAGTGGTAGTAATATATTTGCACAAGAAATGCAAGCTAATGGAGTTTATAAATTCTATTATGCTTTCACCCATAGTGAGTTGGATTACGCTCAATTTTATCCTACTTTAGAGGAAGCCGAGGCTGAAGCAACACTTCTACAACAGATGAATGCTCCTGCCATTGAGCGTACTGTAGCTGCTAAGGGGCAAGAGCAACGCCGTAATGTGGTGCTTATTTCGGTAGAGAGTTTGTCGGCTGAATATCTTGCTCTCTATGGTAATGATGATAATCGCACACCGTTTTTAAACGAATTGGTAGACAAGAGTCTGTTTTTTACTAATCTTTATGCTACGGGAAATCGCACGGTACGTGGATTGGAAGCTTTGACGCTCTGCATACCCCCCACACCAGGGGAAAGTGTGGTAAAACGCAAGGATAATAAGAATAAGTTTACTACAGGTAGTGTGTTTAGAAGTAAAGGGTATGATGTGAAATTCCTTTATGGAGGCGATAGCTATTTTGACAATATGAAGGATTTCTTTACCGGTAATGGTTATGAGATAGTAGATAGCAAGAGTTTTTCGCCTCAGGAGGTTACTTTTTCGAATATATGGGGTGTTTGTGATGAAGATATGGCCAATAAAGCTATAAAAGTGATGAATGAGCAGGCTAAAACAGGCAAGCCATTCTTTAATCACTGGATGACAGTTAGCAATCACAGACCTTTTACTTATCCAGATGGAAAAATAGATATACCACCTACCCTAAAGAAGCGAATAGGAGGCGTGAAATATACTGATTATGCGCTAAAACACTTTTTTGAATTGGCTAAACAACAAGAATGGTATAAAAACACCTTGTTTGTGATAGTGGCAGACCACTGTGCTTCGAGTGCAGGTAGTACCGAATTGCCCCTTGATGGGTATAGGA
>NZ_KN390020.1:0-8707 GCF_000213295.2 Capnocytophaga sp. oral taxon 329 str. F0087 | reverse complement strand
TGCTTTATCTACGCTGATTTTATAACACCTAAAAAGGTAGATACGCTTGTGTCGCAAATAGATGTGATGCCAACCGTATTGGGGCTGCTGAATTTTGAATACACTTCTAAATTTATAGGACAAGATGTATTTAGCGGGCATTACACACCGAGAGCTTATATAGCTACTTATCAGGATTTGGGCTATTTGTCGCCTACCCATTTGACTATTGTTTCGCCATTGAATAAAATACGACAATACCAATTGTTGCCAGAGGCAGAACAGCCTGCAAAAGATTACCCATTGTTCTATGAGCAGCAAGCGCAAACGCCTACAGGACAAGAAGTAAAAGAATGTATTTCGGCATACCAAGCAACCTCGCATTGGCTCAAAAAACAACAACTGAATGCGGTCAAGAAATAAACTAAAAATTATCAATGACCCAATTTATGGGTTTATACATATACCGAGCACATTGGTGTTTGATATTATAGAGCATCGCTATTTTCAGCGTTTGCGGCGTATCAATCAAATGGGGCTTTCGTTCTTAGTTTTCCCAGGGGCTAAGCACACCCGTTTTGAACACGTGTTGGGGTGTATGTACCTGATGCAGAAAACGGTAGAGATGCTTCGTTTTAAAGGGGTGAGTATATCGGACAAGGAGGCAGAAGGGTTATACATTGCTATTTTGCTACACGATATAGGGCACGGGCCTTTTTCGCACGCTATGGAGCACAGCATAGTAGAGAATATCTCGCACGAGGATATCTCGCTGCTTTTTATGAAAGAACTCAATGCTACTTTCAATGGGAAATTAGAGTTGGCTATACAGATATTTCAGGGTACTTATCCGCGAAAGTTTATGCACCAACTCATCTCGAGTCAGTTGGATATGGACAGAGCAGACTATCTGAAGCGAGATAGTTTTTATACCGGAGTAGCAGAAGGGAATATTAACTCGGAGCGACTTATCTCGATGCTGAATGTGCGCAATGACGAGTTGGTAGTAGAAGAAAAAGGGCTGTTTTCGGTAGAAAAGTTCCTGATAGCCAGAAGGCTTATGTATTGGCAGGTGTATTTGCACAAAACCAGTGTGACAGCAGAGCAGATGCTTATTAGGCTTCTTAAACGAGCAAAGATATTAGTGCAAGGGGGAGAACCACTGCGAATGTCGTCAGCCTTATCATTTTTTGTGCATAACAGAATTTCAAACGAAAATTTTACCACAGAAGTACTTGAACAGTTTGCTCTGTTAGACGATACTGATATTTTTGCGGCTATGAAAGAGTGGCAGTTTCACTCAGATAGGGTGCTTTCCTCACTGAGTAGAATGCTGCTGAACCGCGACCTGCTGAAAGTAAAACTGCGCCCTACAGACTTTGAAGCGCTTAAGATAAAACGACTACAGAATATGGCAGTGATTAATGGCTATGCTCCTGAAACGGTAGATTATTTTGTGTTTACAGGAATGATGGAAAATAGAGCCTATAATCCTGAGAAACAAATTGTAAAACTCTTGACAAAGAACGGTAGAGTAGTGGATATTAGCAAGACCGCTGAGGGACTGAACCTTGAGGCTCTGGCACAAAAAACGGTGAAATACTATGTGTGTTACCCTAAGTAGTCTGTACGGAGCGAGAGGAAAGAAAATTGAAAAAAAATGATAAAAATAGATGTAGTTTAAAATAATTTTTATACTTTTGTTGCGAAAAATAGAGTCTAGAAACATCTGAAACAGGTAGCTTTAGAGCTATATCGTTTTGATTATAAACTAATTAAATGAAATTTACAGCAATACAAATAGCCAATGTACTGGGTGGAGAAGTAGAAGGAAACCCCACGGTGGAGGTGTATAAACTTTCAAAAATAGAAGAGGGGACAGAAGGGAGTATTTCATTTTTAGCCAATCCTAAATACAAGCATTTTATCTATACAACCCACGCGTCTGTAGTAATAGTAGGGAAGGATTTTGAACCAGAGAGTACGCTTACAGCCACCTTAGTAAGAGTAGATGACCCTTACGCTGCTTTCTCGAAATTATTAGCTTTTTACAACGAGATAAAGCTGAACAAGACGGGGATAGAGCAGCCCTCATTTATAGCTACTACTGCTAAAGTGGGCGAGAATGTGTATATAGGAGCTTTTGCTTATATAGGCGAAAATGTAGTATTAGGCAACAATGTGAAGATATACCCTAACACCTATATAGGCGATAATTCGGTAATAGGTGATAATACCACTATATTCTCAGGCTGTAAGATATATTCGGAGACTGTAATAGGCAAAAACTGTACTCTACACAGCGGTGTGGTATTAGGGGCAGATGGTTTTGGCTTTGCTCCTAATGAAATAGGGGTATACAGCAAAGTGCCCCAAATAGGTAATGTAGTATTGGAAGATAATGTAGATATAGGGGCGAATAGTACCGTAGACCGAGCTACTCTGGGTTCGACTATCATACGACAAGGGGTGAAATTGGATAACCAAATACAGATAGCCCATAATGTAGAGATAGGTAAAAACACAGTGATAGCTGCGCAAACAGGCGTAGCAGGCTCTACTAAAATAGGTGAAAACGGAATGATAGGCGGGCAAGTGGGCATAGTAGGACACCTAACTATAGGAAACCGTGTGCGCATACAAGCCCAAACAGGAGTAGGGCGCAATCTGAAAGATGATGAAGTGATACAAGGTTCGCCAGCCTTAGGCTATGCAGAATACAACAAAGCCTATGTGGTATTTCGCAAGCTGCCAAACTTGCTAAAACGCATAGAAGAATTAGAAAAGAAATTAAAATAACAATATAATATGGTGAAGCAAAATACTTTATCCAAAGAAATATCTTTAGAAGGTATTGGCCTACACACAGGCAAACAAGTGAAAATGGTGCTGAAACCAGCCCCCATTGATAACGGATTTACCTTCGTACGTACTGATTTAGAAGGGAACCCTGTAGTAGAAGCTGACGCAACCTATGTGTCGAACACTGAGCGAGGTACAGTGTTGGAGAAAAAAGGTGTGAGAATACAGACCTGTGAGCATATACTTGCGGCACTTGTAGGGATGGATTTGGATAATGTTATTATTGAACTGAACTCATCAGAACCGCCAATAATGGACGGTTCGTCTAAGTTTTTTGTGGAAGCAATAGCCCAAGCAGGGATTGAGCCACAAGATGCCCCACGTAATGAATACGTGGTGAAACAAGTAATTACCTACGTAAATGAAGAAACAGGTAGTGAGATAACCCTTATACCTGCTGATGAGTACCAAGTAACTACAATGGTAGACTTTGGTACCAAGATATTGGGTACCCAGAATGCTTATCTGAATAAGCTATCAGATTTTAGGAACGAGATAGCAGATGCACGTACTTTTAGTTTCTTGCACGAGCTTGAGACGCTAATTGACCACGGGCTTATAAAAGGAGGTGATCTAAATAATGCTATAGTGTATGTAGATAAAGAAATATCGGATACTACTATGCAAAAGCTAAAGAAAATCTTCAACAAAGATGAGATTACTGTAAAACCTAATGGGGTACTTGATAACCTTACGCTACACTACCCCAATGAGGCGGCTCGCCACAAACTATTAGATGTAATAGGAGACCTTGCCTTAGTAGGTACCCGTATACGTGGGAAAGTGATTGCTACAAAGCCAGGGCACTTCACCAATACACAGTTTGCTAAAAAACTTTTGAAGATAATAAAAAATGAGCGACGTAATAACGTGCCTTCAATAGATATTAATCAGCCGCCATTGTTTAATACGGCTGATATAATGAAATTGTTGCCACATCGTCCTCCATTTTTATTAGTGGATAAGATATTTGAGCTTTCGGACAAGCACGTGATAGGATTAAAAAATGTGACGATGGACGAGCCTTTCTTTGTAGGGCACTTTCCTGGAGCACCTGTGATGCCAGGGGTATTGCAGATAGAAGCTATGGCACAAGCAGGTGGGGTACTTATACTCAGCACCGTACCCGATCCGGAGAATTATCTTACCTATTTTATGAAGATAGATAATGTGAAATTTAAGGTGCAAGTAGTGCCTGGAGATACACTTATCTTTAAATTAGAATTGCTAACCCCTATAAGAAGAGGCATTTGCCATATGCAGGCATATGCATACGTAAATGGTAAGTTGGCTACAGAAGCAGAGCTGATGGCTCAAATAGTAAAAGTAAAATAAATGTATATGATACAACCTTTAGCTTACGTACACCCTGATGCTAAAATAGCAAAGAATGTAGTAATAGAGCCTTTCACTACTATTAGTAAGAATGTAGAGATAGGAGAAGGTACTTGGATAGGTCCTAATGTGACTATTATGGAAGGCGCACGCATTGGGAAGAATTGTAGAATATTCCCAGGGGCAGTTATTTCGGCTATTCCGCAAGACCTTAAATACAAAGGAGAAGAAACCACTACTCATATAGGGGATAACACTACTATACGAGAGTGTGTGACCATAAACAAAGGTACCGCAGACCGTATGAAAACAGTAGTGGGTAACAACTGTTTGATAATGGCATACTCGCACGTGGCGCACGACTGCATTATAGGTGAGGGTTGTATTTTTTCTAATAGCACAACTCTTGCTGGGCACGTAACTATTGGTGATTTTGTAGTAATGGCAGGGATGACAGCTGTATACCAATTTAGTTCGGTAGGTAGTTACGCTTTCGTAACAGGCGGGACAATGGTATCAAAAGATGTACCTCCTTATGCTAAGGCAGCGCGTAACCCTATTTCATACGTGGGAGTAAACTCAATAGGGTTGCACAGAAGAGGCTTCAGTGTAGAAAAAATACGAGAAATACAAGATATATACCGTGTGCTTTTTCAGAAGAAACTCACCACTTCGCACGCTTTGGAATATATAGAAGCCGAAATGGAGGCTACCGTAGAGCGCGATGAGATACTGCAATTTGTGCGCAAATCGCAACACGGTATAATGAAAGGCTATTATGGTGAAAGTGTTTAGAAGAGTATTTAAAAATAAAAACAATAATAATTAATGGCAACAACAGCAGACATTAAAAAAGGATTATGTATCCGCTTTAACCACGACATTTATAAAATCATAGAGTTCCTACACGTGAAACCAGGAAAAGGACCTGCTTTCGTACGTACCAAGCTGAAAAGCGTTACCACAGGTAAAATATTGGATAACACTTTTTCGGCAGGGCATAAAATAGAAGATGTACGTGTAGAAACTCGCTCATTTCAGTACTTATATGCAGAAGGAGATGAGTTTGTGTTTATGAATAACGATGATTACAACCAAGTACATATCCGCAAAGATATGCTTGATTACCCAGACCTTCTAAAAGAAGGAGAGACTGTAATGGTAATCTTTAACGCAGAGGACGAAACCCCTCTTTCGGTAGAAATGCCTGCCAATGTAATCCTAACAGTAACACACGTAGAACCAGGTGTGAAAGGAAATACAGCTACTAATGCTACTAAACCTGCCACTGTAGAAACAGGAGCAACTGTAAATGTACCTCTTTTCATCAATGAAGGAGACCGCATAAAAGTGGAAACCGAAAAGGGTACTTATGTAGAAAGGATGAAAGATTAGTTTCCCCATATTTATAATTTTACTATTCAACAAAAGAGGTTGTCCTAAAGAAAAATAAACTTTTTGTCGGAGAACCTCTTTTTTATTAAAATAAACATTCATATGCGTTTTCCTCAACCTTATACATTAAAACAAATAGCTACCATTATCAATGCCAAATATATAGGCGATGATGATTTTAGCGTACTCGGAATGAATGAGATACACGTAGTACAACCCGGTGATATAGTGTTTGTAGACCACCCTAAGTACTACGATAAAGCACTGCAATCGAAAGCTACTATAGTGCTGATAAACAAAGAAGTAGAGTGCCCTGAAGGGAAAGCTCTACTAATATCGGATGACCCATTTAGAGACTTTAATAAGCTAACCGATTTTTTTAAGCCTTTTGTAAAAGCTTTTTCGTTAGTAGCACCTACCGCTGTAATAGGGAAAAATACTATAATACAACCAGGGGCTTTCATCGGTAATAATGTGAAAATAGGGAAAAACTGCCTTATACACTCTAACGTATCGGTATATGACGATTGCGTAATAGGAGATAATGTAACTATACACGCAGGGACTGTATTGGGAGCCGATGCATTTTACTACAAAAAACGTCCTGAAGGATTTGATAAGCTAAAATCAGGGGGGAGAGTAGTCATAGAAGATAATGTAGATTTAGGCGCTCTTTGTACTATAGATAGAGGTGTGACAGGAGATACCACAATAAAGAAAGGGACGAAAATAGACAACCAAGTGCATATAGGGCACGACACTGTAGTAGGGGAGAAGTGCTTAATAGCTTCGCAGACAGGCATAGCTGGCTGTGTGGTAATAGAAGACGAGGTAACCATATGGGGGCAAGTAGGAATGACCAGTGGGATAACTATTGGCAAGAAAGCCGTTATATTGGCGCAGAGCGGTGTGTCGAAATCATTAGAAGGCGATCAAACCTACTTTGGTTACCCAGCAGGAGAAGCAAGAGAAAAATACAGAGAGATGAGTGCGCTGAAACAGCTTATCAGCGCTAAGTAATAAGGAATTTTGTGAATTCTCAATTATTTTGTATCTTTGCAATTATTAATTATAAGAAAATAAATGGAGGCACCCATATTACAGCTGAAAGATGTAGCTGTATATCAAAATAATAATCTTATTCTTTCGAATATCAATCTTGCGATAGGAAAAGGAGAATTAGTATATCTTATTGGGAAAACAGGTTCGGGAAAGAGTAGCCTTATTAAATTACTATACGGTGATTTACCTCTGACACAAGGGCAAGGAAAGGTAGTCGGTTTTAATTTGAATAAGCTAAATGAAGACAAAATACCTTTGCTAAGGAGAAAATTAGGAGTGGTATTTCAGGATTTTAAACTGCTTACCGATCGTAGTGTGTATGACAATCTCGCTTTTGTACTAAAAGCAACTGGTTGGACAGACAAAATAGCTATTAAAAACCGTATAAAAGAAGTTTTAACAAAGGTGAAGATGGAAACGAAAGACTTTAAGTTTCCGCACGAGCTTTCAGGAGGGGAGCAACAACGTGTAGCTATTGCACGTGCCCTCTTAAACAATCCAGAGCTTATACTTGCTGACGAACCAACAGGGAATTTAGACCCAGAGACGAGTGTGGAAATAATGCAAGTACTGAAGGAGATAAATGCTTCGGGACGTACGATATTAATGGCTACACACGATTACGCTCTTATACTTAAATTTCCGTCGAAAACCCTGAAATGCGATGGAGAAAGAGTATTTGAGGTAGTACAAAGGAGGGTTTAATTAGCAAATTAGCAAATTTGTTCGTGAGAGAAAAAGATTAAAAATATAATAAAAATAATAATATATAATGGCGATAAAAATACTTGCAAATGATGGTATATCTGAGACAGGTAAGGTAGCTTTGGAGCGCGAAGGATTTGAGGTTATCACTACAAAAGTAGCTCAGAATCAGTTAGTAGATTATATAAATAAACACAGTATTGATGCTTTGATAGTACGTTCGGCTACCCAAGTACGCAAAGATATTATAGATGGCTGTCCTACGCTAAAACTTATCGGTAGGGGAGGGGTAGGTATGGATAATATAGATGTAGCGTATGCTAAGAGCAAGCAGCTACATGTAATTAATACTCCTGCTTCATCAGCTAATTCGGTAGCAGAATTGGTGTTTGCACACCTTTTTACTGGAGTTCGCTATCTACACGACGCTAACCGCAATATGCCATTGGAAGGTGACCAACGATTTAATGAACTGAAGAAAAACTACAATAATGGGGCAGAGCTAAGAGGTAAAACCCTTGGTATTATAGGCTTTGGACGCAGTGGGCAAGCAGTAGCCCGCATAGCCATAGGCTTAGGAATGCGTGTGTTAGCATACGACCCTAATGTGCAGGAGGCTGTGATTACTCTTAGTTTCTTTGATGGACAAGAAACCTCTTTTACAGTGAAAACAGTAGCAAAAGAGCAACTACTGATGGAATCAGATTTTATAACTCTTAATAACAGTCCTGCAGATGGAGGTTATGTGCTTGATGAAGAAGAATTTAGGATGATGAAAGACGGAGTAGGGGTTATAAATCTATCAAGAGGAGGGGCACTTAATGAAGTAGCGCTAATAGAAGCTATAGATCACGGAAAAGTAGCTTTTGCAGGCTTAGATGTATTTGAAAATGAACCTAATCCGGCTATACAAGTGCTGATGCACCCCCAAATTTCGCTCACGCCCCATATAGGTGCAGCTACCAATGAGGCACAAGACCGTATCGGCACAGAATTAGCCGCTCAAATAGTAACTTTATTAAAATAATTATATAAAATGGCAGGAATTTTAGACTTCTTGGGTGGAGAGAACCTCCAACAAATCGTTAACGGGCTTAGTGAAAAGACAGGAGTATCAACAGATAAAGTAGGTACCGTGTTAGATTCGCTTAAGCAAATGTTAGGACAAGGTGAAAATACTGGCGCTGAACTGCTAAGCAAACTAACAGGCGATGGACAATCGTCTACCTTGCAAGCTATCAGCGAAAAAACAGGAGTTTCTCTTGACAATGTGAGCCAAATATTCCAAAACTTAACTCCTATGATTTCTAACTTCTTTGGAGGAAAAGGCGGAAATATAGGCGATATGCTTACCTCTTTCCTTGATAAA
>NZ_KN390019.1:11301-25333 GCF_000213295.2 Capnocytophaga sp. oral taxon 329 str. F0087 | reverse complement strand
GATAAGCCTGTAAGCGCCGGACTCATAGCGATAAGGGTACCAATAAGCCCTAATACAGGCCCTACCTTAGCCAATAGCTTAGAGGTGGCTATATCTTTCTCGGCTTCGTTTTCGAAGTTAGAAATCATATAATTATAATACGCCTCATCAGGGGTGTGGTGAACGAAGTCGCGCAGGTATTGTATGTACAAGGCATTGTCGCGCTCGGGCAACAAGTCTTTGAACTGCGCTACCGTATCGGGGGTGAGGTTTCTGATAGCCTCGTTGAGGAGTCTATCGTTTTTGTACTTAGTGATAAAGCGGTTGTAAAAACTGCCTACTAATAGCAGCGCTCGTACGAAGAGCACCAATAGTACAATAATGTCGGGTATCAGCAAGCTATCAGATACCAAAAATAAGATTTGTGAAATTTCACTCATAATTTTAACGTGTTAATTTGCTAATTTATCAATTGGCTAATCAGTAACAACTAACGACTTAATTAGCTCTATTTGTTTATTTGTTTGTTCGTATCCGTACTGGTAAGCGCGCTCAAGCATTTTGGTATCGAGTACCCCTATATTGCTCAGGTTGTGAAAGAATACGTGGTCGCACTTCTTAAACTTACGGCTGTAATTGCCGTCCATCGCTATGCTGTAAATGCGCTGCATAAAGTGAAAGGAGCTGGTCAATTCGTTTTCAGTTATCACTTCAAGCGGGTTTATAAAACTGCCTATAATCACCTCGCAGCGTTTTCTGATGGGCTCTATAGGCAAATTGTCTAACAGACCTCCGTCGGAATAAAGTCCATCACCTATCTTTACGGGCGAGAAGTAGGGAGGTAATGCCGAAGAGGCTATCAGTGGCTGTATTAGTTCGCCCTCGCTAAAGTATTTTACTTTACCGGTCAGCAGGTTGGTCGCCGCTACTGACAAGGGAATGCGTAGGTCTTCAAAAGTCGGGTATTTGAAATACTTCTGAAAGAACTTCGTGTATTTGCCGCTATCTACTAAGCCTATTTTCTTAAAGGTGAGCATCGACCACTTAAAGACGGGCGTCTTCTTGAAGAAATCGAGCATCTGTTCTGGAGCTACCCCACAAGCGTACAGCCCCCCAACAAGAGCCCCGCCGCTAGTGCCCGAAATAATAGACGGTTGTATACCATTTTCATCTAATGCCTTCAGAAGTCCCGCGTGTGCTAAAGCTCGTACGCCCCCTCCTGAAAATACCAACCCAAGTTTTTTCATAAGAGACAAATTATCTGATTAACAAATAGGCTAACATCGCACTAATGTAGGCTATTCCGGTCATAAATACCCATTGTATAGCTGTCCATTTCCAGCTGTTAGTTTCTTTGCGAACGATAGCTACGGTGCTAAGGCACTGCATCGCAAAGGCATAGTACAACAAGAGCGATATACCTGTACCAAGGGTGTAGACCGGCGTACCATCGGGGCGCAACTCACTGCGCATCTTGGCTAAAATAGTGCGTTCGCCTTCTGCTTCTTCAATATCTAAATCGCCCCCTAAACTGTAGACTGACGATAGCGTGCTAATGAACACCTCGCGCGCTGCAAATGAGGCCACGACTCCTATGCTTATCTTCCAATCATAGCCCAACGGGCGAAATACAGGTTCTATCCCCTTGCCGATATACCCCAAAAAGGAATATTCTAATTTTTCTGACTCTATATAATGTGTCTTTTGGTCTTCATCCCATTGTTGTTCTTGGGCTAATGTATCGGCAGTAGCTTCGATGTTGTGGTAGTGCTCGCCCATTCCGTGCGAACCTAAAAACCACAAGAGAATAGAGATGGCTAAGATATACTTACCCGCCCCCATCACAAAACCTTTGGTTTTCTCATACACCGTAATACCGACATTGCGCCACATAGGCACTTTATAATCAGGCATTTCGGCTATAAAGAAACTCTTGTACTTTGATACTTTTAGGACTTTATCGAAAATAAAAGCTGACAGCAGTGCCATAGCAAAGCCTAAGAAATACATAGCAAAAAACGTCCACGCCTTATAGCTTATCCACATAAAATCACCTTCTGGAATTACCAAATTGATGATGATAAGATACACCGGCAATCGTGCCGAACAGGTGATAAAAGGGGTAACGAGTATAGTGATGAGTCGCTCTTTCCAGTTCTCTATATTGCGGGCTATCATCACCGCTGGTATGGCACAGGCAGCCCCCGAAATCAGCGGTACTACACTCTTGCCATTCAGCCCAAAACGGCGCATAATATTGTCCATCAGAAATACCACCCTACTCATATAGCCACTCTCTTCTAAGAGCGAGATGAAAGTGAAAAGGATAGCAATTTGCGGCACAAACACTACGATACCCGAAATACCGCTCAGTATCCCTTTGGTGAGCAGGTCAGTCAGCGCCCCTTCAGGCAATACGCGTTCGCAGAAACTGATAAGATGGTCAAAACCTGCTTCTATGGCATCCATAGGGTAACTCGACCAAGTGAATACAGCTTGAAAAATAACTAATAGGATAAGGGCAAAGATAACGTAGCCCAACACAGGGTGAATGAGCAGTCGGTCGAGGCGAGCCCGCAGCGTTTGTGCTTTGTGCTGGTCTACCACATAGCATTTCTTAAGCGTCTCATTGATGCATTGATAACGAATAATCGTCTCTTTTTGCTTCATTCGGCGTATTTCGCTCTCGGTTTTGGTGTTTTTTACCTCTGTAAGGTCATTTTCCTTATAATTCTCGATGATATAGGTGTTGTGCGAAATGATAAGCCATAGCTTGTAGGTATTTTCATTAGGAAAAAGAGAAGATAAATGGTCAAAATACGCCTTATCAAGTCGTTCTACTGCTACACAAGGCGCTACAGGCAGCTGTTCATAGGCTTTGATAGCTTTCTTAAGAGCCTCTATCCCCTCACCTGTACGGGTGCTGGTAAGTACTACTTTAGTATTGAGCGATTGCTCTAAGGCGTCAATATCTATGCTAATACCCTTGCGCTCCATTTGGTCTGCCATATTGATAACCAACAGAGTAGGCAGGTGTAAGTCTTTTATTTGGGTGAAGATAAGCAAATTCTGCTTTAGGTTATTCACATCGCAGACCACCACCACCACATCAGGGAAGTACTCCCCTTTGCGGTCGAGCAGTATATTCACCGCCACGCGTTCGTCTTCAGAGCTGGCATTTAGGCTATAGGTACCTGGTAGGTCGATGATATGCGCTTTGCAGTCATCGCACAAGCGCGATTGTCCGATTTTCTTTTCTACCGTTATCCCTGGGTAGTTACCTACTTTCTGATTAAGCCCTGTCAGTGCGTTGAACAGCGAGGTCTTCCCCGTATTGGGGTTACCTATAAGAGCTACTTTTATTGAAGATTTTGCCAATGTTACTTATTATTAGTAGTTAGTTGTATCAGTGCCGCCATATCTTTTCTAATAGAAAGATATGCCTCATTCATACGTATATAGATAGGGTCGCCGAGGGTCGCTTTCTGCAGCACCTCTACTTCACTGCCTACAAAACAACCTAATTCGATAAGTTTGAGCGGGATTTTATCTACATCAAAACTGCTGATAATGCCCCTCTCTCCTTTTTTGAGTTGCGCAATAGTACACGCTTCCATAAATATATCTTTTTATTTAGAATGATTTTGCGCGCAAAGATAAAAAATAATTAATAATTCACAATCCTCTATTCAGAATTATTTTTGCCGTTTTTTCAGTAGCAGATAAGTTGCCCCTCCTAATACTACCGCAGCCGTAATAGCTAATACCATACTCCCTACCAAATACTGCAGCAAATGGCTCTTTACGTAGTCCATATTTATCTCTCCTTCAGGCAATACCTGTCCGCCTGTTATAAAAGCCCCAATTTTTAGAGAGGCGAGTATCAACACCGGTATCATAGGGGGGATGCTCACGTTAGAGCAGATAAAAGCGAGTGTTTTGTTCAATCGGAAGAAGACTGCCAAAGCGATGGTAAGCACGGTTTGCAAGCCCCAAAAAGGAGCAATGCCAAAGAAGACCCCTAAGGCTACCGAACAGGCTTTCACTTCTTTGCTACTGTCGCTTTCTAATATATTTTCTTTTACAAACTGTTTAAAACTTTTTTGGCGTGCCTCGCGGAAGAAGTTGCGAGGTTTGATGTACAAAAAGGTGAGTACTACCAATACGGTATTGAGGATACTGATGCGAGTAAAATCGCGGAAGGGTCGGAAGTGAGAGACTCTCTCTGCAGGGTCGTAAAGCACCCTGATAGGCACTGGCTTAATGGCTATACCACACCAGCTACTGCGCACTAATATTTCTATCTCAAATTCAAATTTTCGGGTGTAGTATTTCTTTGGAATAAAATGCAGTGGATATAGGCGGAACCCCGACTGCGTATCGGGTAAGGCTACCCCTGTCTCTAATCGGAACCAAAAGTTCGAAAAGCGATGCCCAAAACTGCTTTTTTTAGGCACTCCCTCTTGCTGCATATCTCTGTTGCCTACTAATAGTACAGGCGACTCTTCAGCAGCCAAAGCCTCTATAAAAGCAGGGATATCCTCAGGGTAATGCTGTCCGTCAGAGTCTAATGTCAGAGCGTAGTCATACCCCTTTGTGCGAGCTTGCTCAAAACCTGTTTGCAGGGCTTTGCCTTTACCTTGGTTTTTGGGGTGTGTAATAGTGGTTACGGAGGGGTATTGAGTTAGAATTGCGGCAGTATCATCGGTAGAACCGTCATTTACCACCAATACCTGATAGGGGTAACGCAACAATCCCTCAAGCACTCGCCTAAGGGTTTTAGCATTGTTATAGCTAGGGATTACAATACAGACATTATGCTTCTCCACGATATTCTTTTATCATTTTTTTCACAATATCCAAATCTATAGTATCGTATTCTGACTTGTCATAAATAGAAACAAAGGCTACAGAAGTAGCCTCTTCACTATCTATTTCAACTAATACTTCGTGCGTAATAACTCTCGCTCCACCTCTTTTTCCTTTATTTTTAGAGGTGATGTTAAGTCTGATTTTCCTAATGCCTTCCCCCAATGAAACGCCTATTTCTGGATTATTCTCTATCTCTTCTTTTAAAGCTTCAAAATCTTTTTTTAAGCTCTTATATTTCTTAGATAAAGCTTTTAATTCTTTACCAAACGAAGGAAGGTAACCAAATTTATATTTCATTGAGCAAATCTTCTAAATTACCTAACTTTATTTTCCCCTCTCTCGCATCTTTAAGTTCATCTAAAGCTGTAAAAAGTTTTTTCTTAAACTTTTTCTGCTGTAAATGCTTCCTATCTTCATTGCTCTTAATATTTGTAATCTCTATAAAATCAAGTGATTTTATAAAGTTTAAAAAGGCATCTACTTTAGGTTGCTGTGTGTTGATATTTATAGTGAGTTCCATTTTTATATCTCTTTATTGTTTTATTTGGGACAAAAGTACAGAAAAAAGCTAAAAGCACAAAACTTTCTTGCTTATAGGTTGAAGTAATTGCTAATTATCAATACTCTCCGCTATTACGGTCTTCATTTCACCCTCAGCGATGAGCTCTTCACCAACGGTAGTCCGTACCTTTACGAGGGTAACCCCCATAAATTCCTGAATAATACTCAGCTCGGTAGTGAGGGTAGCTCCTACTTGGGGTAGAGCGTATATACTCATACGCTTGATAGACCCTATATAGCCCATAGGCGCGGGCTGATGTTGCAGATAGTAATAATACCCTTTGTGCAGAGCAATGCTTTGTGCTATATGTTCTACCACCCCTGCCTCTTGTAGTTGTCCGTTCTGCACAAAAAGATTATCAGCGGCAATAGTCAGTCCTGCGGCTCCAGTAGTAGCGGTATAGCTTAGCAGGGCATCTACCATTACCATTGGCGGACGCTGCGGAATAAGGCTTATAACAGACGGTAAATCGGTAATAGGGGGTGTCATCATCTTTCTTCTTTCTCTAAAAAATCCCAGAAATCAAAATAATTAAACCACTGCAAAGGGTATTGTTGTAGCATTTGCTCCATATTGTCAGTATATGCCGAAAGCAATCCTGCGGCATCAGGGGTTGCAGGGTGTGCTATACGGGCATAAAGGTGGTAGTGCAAATGTTTTTCTTTCATAACATATACGAAAACCACTGGTACTTTCTTCTTAGCGGCAATGAGAAAAGGACCTGCAGGAAAAGAGGCTTCGGCTCCTAAAAAAGGGGCTTTAAGCGCACGCGTGCCTTGCAAATAGCGGTCTCCAGTGAAGCATACTATTTTATTAGTGGCCAGTGCCTCGTTGATTTTAAAAATATGCGACATATCTTCTGCTATCACTATATACTGATGCGAAGGTTTCTTCTGCGAAATACTTTGTATATAATCCTTAATTACCGAGCGCTCCATATCGGCAATAACAGTACTGATTTGCAATTCTAGGTCTATCTTCCTAAAGAAAGGCTCTGCTATTTCAAAATTGCCAATATGAGCCGAGATGAGTATCGCGCTCTGCCGATTAGCTAAGAGTTCTTTTAGGTGCTCAACACCATCAAAAGTATAGGTATACTTCTCCTCAAGGCCTGCTAAAATAGCTATTTTATCGATGATCGTTTGTCCGAAAGTGAAGTAACTGAGGTAAAGAGAGCAAAAGGCTTTAGGGGCACTATACCCCAAACGATGCCTAAAATAATAGTACATAAAGCGGTTGGACTGCCATTCGGTAAGGAAGTAATACAAGGCGACGAAAACAAGCAACGAATAAGCAGCGTAAATGCCCAAGTGTTTCATCAAGAAAACAAAGATACGGTAGCCTAGTACCGTACCTTTTGATTTTCCTTGCCATTTAGTAGGGTTATTGTGCATTAACTTTATTGGCTAAAGTAGTGTAGAAATCTTCAAAAGTAACGATTTCTTTAAAGTCTGCTTCTACAAGCTTGACCCCAAATTCTTGTTGGATAATCACCACCAAATCTACGTAGTCAAGGCTGTCTAAGCCTAAACCCTCGCGAAAATTAGCCTCAGGACTAATAGCAGTGCTTTCTACTTCAAATTCTTCTACAAATATACGGGTAGTAATTTCAATAATTTCTTGTCTGCTCATTCTTAAGTATTTTGTTTTATTATTCGCTCTTTATCTTCTCCCAAGTATCTTTTAGCCCTACCGTTTTGTTAAACACTAGTTTTTCAGCAGTGCTATCAGGGTCTACGCAGAAGTAGCCAAGACGTTGAAACTGAAGCGTCTCACCTGCCTTAGCGGTAGTTAAGCTCGGCTCTACGTAGGCGGTTACTACTTTTAACGACTCAGGGTTTATATAATTCAGAAAACTATCTTCTTGTCTGTCTGGTTCTGGTACGGTGAAAAGACGGTCGTATAGGCGCGCTTCAGCAGCTACTGCGTGGGCTATCGATACCCAATGTAGCGTACCTTTCACCTTGCGCATACTCGCCTCAGTACCGCTACCACTGCGGCTGTCAGGGTCGTAAGTGCAGTGTATTTCACTGATGTTGCCCTCTGCGTCTTTCACTACGCTTTCAGCCTTGATAATGTAGGCGTTCTTCAGGCGCACTTCACCTCCTAACTTCAGTCTAAAGTACTTTTTATCAGCTTCTTCGCGGAAGTCATCGCGCTCTATGTATAGCTCTCTGCTGAAAGGCACTTTGCGATAGGTCATAGGGGTTACTTCAGGGTTGTTTTCTGCCTCTAACCACTCTTCTTGCCCTTCGGGATAGTTAGTAATCACTACCTTTACGGGGTCGAGCACTGCCATTACCCGATTAGCTTTCTTGTTGAGGTCTTCGCGTACGCAAAACTCCAAAAGCGATACATCTATTAGGTTTTCGCGCTTAGCAATACCGATAGTATCAGCAAACTTGCGTATAGACTCAGGGGTATAGCCACGTCGGCGCAAGCCCGAAATAGTAGGCATACGCGGGTCGTCCCAACCTGCTACATAATTTTCAGTTACCAATTGTAACAGCTTGCGTTTGCTAACAATGGTGTGACTCAAATTCCTACGTGCAAACTCGCGTTGTTTAGGGCGAGTTCCTCCCTCCCCTTGGGGGAGGGTTGGGGAGGGGATTACTTGGTCTAAGAACCAATCGTATAGCTCTCTATGAGGCAAAAACTCAAGCGTGCAGAGCGAGTGCGATATTTGTTCTAAGTAGTCGCTTTCGCCGTGTGCCCAGTCGTACATAGGGTAAATATGCCATTTATCGCCTGTGCGGTGGTGCGAAGCGTTCATTATACGATAGATGATAGGGTCGCGCATCAGCATATTAGGCGATGCCATATCTATTTTAGCACGGAGCACATAAGTACCGTTAGCAAACTCGCCATTCTTCATACGCTCAAAAAGAGCAAGGTTTTCTTCAGGCGAAGTATTTCTATACGGACTATCGCTACCTGCTATGGTAGGGGTACCTTTTTGGGCTGCTATCTCTTCAGAGGTTTGTTTATCTACATATGCCTTACCTTGTTTGATGAGCTTTACTGCCCACTCATATAGCTCTTGAAAGTAGTCTGAGGCGTAGCATTCCTTATCCCATTGAAAGCCGAGCCATTGCACATCGCGGCGAATGGCATCTACATACTCCTGTTCCTCTTTGCTGGGGTTAGTATCATCAAAACGGAGGTTTACAGGGGCATTATAGCGCAAGCCTAACCCAAAGTTAAGGCATATAGAGCTCGCGTGCCCCAAATGTAGGTAGCCATTGGGTTCTGGCGGAAAGCGAAAGCGCAAAGCATTCGCCGGAAAACCTGCCGCAAGGTCTTCTTCTATGATATTTTCGATAAAATTATTAGCGCGTGGTTCTTTTATTTCTTCAGCCATTGTATTTAATTATGAGTTTTGAGTTATTAATTCTGAATTATTTAAATATTGCCCTATACAGGTCGCTACCATTAGCGTAAAGCAATAGCGATACTAATAGTACGAAACCTACCATTTGGGCGTATTCGAGTACTTTCTGACTAGGAGCTTTGCCGGTTACCATTTCGTATAGTAGAAATACTACGTGTCCGCCATCGAGGGCTGGGATAGGCAATATATTCATAAAAGCTAAAGCTATCGATAAGAAAGCGGTGATATGCCAGAAAGCTAACCAATTCCATTTTTCGGGGAAGAGCTTGCCTATACTGCCAAAACCTCCTACCTCGCTTGCTCCTTTTTTGGTGAATACGAACTTAAATTGTGCTACATAGTCGCGAAGTACATTGTAGCCATAGCCTATACCGTGGGAAAACGCCTCGCCTAAGCCGTAATTTTTATGGGTGATTTGTATTTTATCATCTACTTGTGCAGCCATTACTCCTATTTTGCGCCCTTCAGTAGGTATCACCTTTAGCTGTAGGTCAGTGCCATTGCGCTCTATGTCTATCAGCAGCGGACTCCCCTGCGGCACTAAGTTCATCGCTGGGATAAGGTCAGAGTAGTAATAAATAGGCTCGCCGTTTACGCTCTTTATCTTATCGCCTTTCTGCATTCCTGCTTGGGCTGCTGGCATATTAGGTAGCACCGAGTCGATAATAGGCGCTATTTTCAGGGTGAAAGGCGAAGTCTCGCCGCGCAAGAAAAGCATCTTGCCTATCGAGTCAGGTAGCGAAAGGTGACGTATAGCGCCTTCGCTATCTTTTACGGTCAGCTGACTAACATCGCGAAGCAAGATATACTTGCTGATGTCGCTCACATTCTCCAAAGGCTTACCATTTATTTCAGTCACTACATCGCCGTTTCTAAATCCGTATGCACGCATAGTGCGCGATACCGCAAACCCTTCTTTGATGCCCTCTGGCTTTAGCTGATCTTGCCCCCACACGAAGAGTATCATCGAGTAGATAAAAAATCCTAAGAGTAAGTTTACGGTTACCCCCCCTATCATTATAATAAGTCGCTGCCAAGCGGGTTTTGAGCGGAACTCCCACGGCTGAGCGGGCTGAGCCATTTGCTCTTTATCCATACTCTCGTCTATCATTCCCGCTATTTTCACGTAGCCACCAAGGGGCAGCCAACCTATACCATATACGGTCTCGCCTATTTTCTTCTTAAAAAGAGCAAACTTCACATCAAAGAATAAAAAGAACTTCTCTACTCTTGTTTTGAATAGTTTTGCCGGAATAAAGTGTCCTAACTCGTGTAAGACAACCAAAATTGAAAGACTCAGAATCAGCTGAGCCGCCTTTATCAGAAATATATCCATTATTTAGTCGTTAGTTTTTAGTCGTTTTATTCGCCAATTGCCCACAGGCGGCATCTATATCTTTGCCGCGCGAGTGGCGTACGGTCACCGTTATGCCTGCCTCTTCAAGCATCGTTTGGTAAAGAGTGAGCGCGCGACTGTCAGCCTGCTGAAACTCCCCATCATCTATAGGGTTATACTCTATCAAATTCACTTTTGAGGGGGCAAACTTACAGAATTTGATGAGGGCTTCCACATCTTTGCGCTGGTCGTTGATACCTTTCCACACCACATACTCGTAAGTAATGCGGTTTTTAGTCTTTTGGTACCAATACTGCAAAGCCTCCCGCAGTTCCGATAGCGGAAACTGTTCATTGAAAGGCATAATGCTAGTGCGTACGCTATCTATGGCTGAGTGTAGCGATACTGCCAATTTAAATTTCACCTCATCATCTGCCATCTTTTTTATGAGTTTAGGCACGCCCGAAGTGGAGAGGGTGATGCGCTTAGCCGACATTCCCAGTCCTTCGGTTGAAGTGATTTTGTCAATGGCTTTTAGCACATTGTTATAGTTCATCAGCGGCTCGCCCATCCCCATAAATACAATGTTAGAGAGCGGTCTGCCAAAGAAAGCCTTGCTTTGCTCATCTATCACCCGCACTTGGTCGAATATCTCATCGGGTAGCAGGTTGCGCATACGCTTTAGCCTTGCCGTAGCACAAAACGAACAGTTAAGGCTACACCCCACCTGACTCGATACGCAGGCGGTAGTACGGGTATCGGTAGGTATCAATACCGACTCTACCAACAGCCCATCGTGTAGGCGCACTGCATTTTTGATTGTCCCATCGTCGCTGCGTTGCATCACATCTACTTTGATGTGGTTGATAACGAAGTGCTTATCAAGCATCTCGCGGGTAGCTTTGGGCAGATTGGTCATCGCCTCAAACGAATGCACCCCTTTCTGCCATAGCCATTCGTACACTTGGTTACCACGAAAGGCTTGGTCGCCGTTTTCTTCAAAAATACGCCTTAGCTCCTCTTTAGTGAAAGCTCTTATATCTCGTTTGCTCTGATTCATAATTGGGCGCAAAGGTACAAAATAATTGACAATGGGCAAATTTGCTAATTCTCTTTTAGCTCGTATTTAGTTACGCTCTGCTGATTGCCTGCCTTATACTCTACTTCTTTGCTGAGTTGCCCTGCCTCAGTATAGTATTTCCATACCCCTTCTTTCTGATTATTAGCGTATTGCCCTGCTACTGACACCTCTCCTGAAGGGTAATATTCTTTATAAGCCCCCTCTTTTCTACCTTCTTTAAAATTGACTTCTTTCTCAAGCACCCCTTTAAGCGAATAGTACTTCCACAAGCCTTTTTCATAGCCTTTGTCGTATTCACCAGAGGTGAGGAGCTTACCTCTCTCATTGTATGCCAAGTACTTACCGTCAGGCTCACGATTGCTGAAATGTTTTTCAAACTTCAGTTGCCCATTGGGGTAATACTCTTTTTCGTAGTTTATGTAGTCATTTTCATAACTACCCTCTTTGGTGAGGATACCCAAATCGTCATAGCGTTTAAAATCACCGTGATATTTATCGCCTTTGTAGTGCTTGGTTTCATAGAGCTTACCATTCTCGTGATAACTATTTCTCACCGAAGTACCATCGTCTTTGTAGTCGCGAGTTTCTATCAGCCTACCTGTGTCTAATTTCTTTTCCCATTTGCCAGCAGGAGCATCGTTTTTATAATACTCCGTAGAGATCATTTTTATACCACTGCGTCTATCCCAAAGCGAGGTGCGCCAGTGCTTCCCTTCCTTTTTGCCCAACTTATAATGCTCTATAACCACTACTTTGCCGTCATCATCATACTCTTTCCACTCGCCGTCTAACTTCCCGTTCTTATAAGTCCCCTCTTTTGAAGGTTTACCTGACGAATATTCTATAAATTTACCCTCTAACTCGCCATTTTTATAGTTCATTTCATACCTTATAGCTCCATAAGGTGCGTATTCTTTATAAAATCCGTTCTGTATACCGTCTTCTATAATACCCTCTTTTTTCACGTTGCCATTAGGGTAATATTCTCTGGTAAGACCTGCCACCTTACCATTTTTAAAAGTTACTTCCATATTGATAGAGCCCTTGCGGTCGTAGTATTTAGCCACACCGTTAAGCTTCCCATCGGCAAAAGTAGCCTCGTAATATTCCCCCATCCCTTGGGCTATTTTATAGCTACCATTTAGGGGCGAACCATCTGCCCTAAGAGAAAAGACACTTTCCAAGCCATACTTTTTCTCTATAATATCATCTTCAGTAATGAGTTTTTGAGCCCAACTCATCTGAAAGAACAACAAGAATACTACACAATATTTCATATTTTTTATTATTTATTATTTATTATTATTAATTGAGGTTTTATCATTAATGGTAATAGATATTAATTTCTCTTTTTTTTCATAGCTTAAGAATTTTTATTGTTATTTTTTATCTAAGGCTGTCGGTAACAAAGTCCTGCACAGCGATAATGTGGCTACTGCTTAGCTTCATTCGTCTATCCAATTTACAGGATAATGGGTGAGTAGGTTGTTCATTGTTCTATCTTGTTTTATTTGTTTGCAAAGGTAAAGGTTTTTCATAAACTTACATCATAGAAATTTTAGTAAGTATTATTATGCTGTCAATATTTCTATTCCTACTATTATATATCGTTTGCCTTTTTTCAAAAGAACAACTTCAGTAAGACCAATTTCAGTTGATTTTATTACAAAGCAATTTTTATCATTAAAAAGTTGACAATCTCCACGATAAATACGAACAGCTGAAAGTAGTCCTGCCTTGAAAGTTCCTTCATATAGCATTACATTATCCTTTATTTCTGCAAATGAATAAAATTTATCTTCAAAAACAGCTGATTTATCATTAATCCCTCTTACTCGTAACGGAAAGTTTATCGTCTTTTGTAGTTCAGCATTAGAAGAAGCTGCTTTTTTGGCTCTTTGTAAAAATTCATCAATGGTTTCACCTTTATCAAAGGAAGAAGTTGTATTTTTCTGAGTCTTCAATGAGTTTTTAATTTGTTCTTTTACTTCTGAAAGAAACAAAGCATGTCCATTATCTTCCAGAAGATCAATTATATCATATACCTTTTTCTTTATGCTAAGAGGTAAAGCATAAAAACTTTTATCCACTTGGGTGTGTCTTGCATCATCCATTTCCGAATTCTGATGACGGATAACTATTTTCTTCCCGAGATGATAAATCAGAATTTTTACCCTACCTTCTTCAAAATGATCTCCATAGATAGATTTCGTCCCATACACTACAATCGGGTCTACAAAACCATCATTGTCTAAGTCTTTCAATCTTAAATAACGTGACCAAAACCAAATAGAGGTCTCTCTTTCTTTATCAATATAATCAGTAATAGTCCATCGCACTTTTACAGTCTTATCTACTTCAAAAGATACGTTAAAAGCCTTTATAGACCGCTTCAGACTATTTTCGTCCTGTATATTCCCTTTTGTCACCTTTTCAGTAAGAATCAAATACTGCTTGCCATCTTTATCCTCAAAAGGATACACCCTAAATATAGGAAATTCAACTCCTATCTGCTGCAACACCTCAGCAGGAAAAAGTTTTTTAATTTCCATATCTGTAAGAGGAGTCTCTCTATAATTTTTATCCTCTTGTGCTATGCCAATAGTACAGATAAATATACTATAAATAGTCAATAATACCTTAAAATGTCTGTTCATTTTCTTCTGTTTCTAAATTTAAAAAATGTTTCTTATTCGCCTCATCAGCAGTTATTTTGGGAATATTATAATTAAGGTGTCTATTTAGCTACATACTAATTGACTTTGGGAATCGGTCTATGTTAAATTCTGAACCGCAAACTTACTGACTCGG
>NZ_KN390019.1:7245-10472 GCF_000213295.2 Capnocytophaga sp. oral taxon 329 str. F0087 | reverse complement strand
AGTTATATTAAAGTCTTTTATTTTTTAGTATTTTGCCACTATCTCTTCAAGGGCTGTTACTATTTCAGCAGCGCTATCTAAGGTTACGAGGCGCTGGCGGTGTTCTTTAAAGTTTGGCAAGCCTTTAAAGTAGTTCGCATAATGCCTACGCATCTCCAATACCCCTTGCCGTTCTCCTTTCCACTCTACCGACCATATTAGGTGATTGCGAGCTGCCGCTACCCTATCGGCTATGGTAGGGGGCGCCAAAAGTTCACCGGTAGCAAAATAATGTTTTATCTCTCTAAATATCCAAGGATAGCCAATAGCTGCACGCCCTATCATTATACCATCTACCCCGTATTTATTGCGGTATTCTAAGGCTTTCTCCGGATTATCAATATCGCCATTGCCAAAAATAGGAATGTGTATGCGGGGGTTATTCTTCACTTTGGCTATATAGCTCCAGTCCGAATGCCCTTTGTACATCTGGCTGCGAGTGCGAGCGTGAATGGTAAGGGCGCTAATGCCCACATCTTGTAGGCGCTCAGCTACTTCTTCTATATTGATACTACTCTCGTCCCAGCCCAAACGCGTCTTTACGGTTACCGGCAGGTCAGTACTACGCACTACTGCTTTAGTAAGGCGCACCATCAGGTCAATATCTTTTAGCACCCCTGCACCAGCACCTTTGCTCACCACCTTCTTCACCGGACAGCCGAAATTAATATCCACCAAATCCGGACGAACCGTAGCTACTATCTTTGCCGAAAGCGCCATAGCCTCTTCATCACCCCCAAAAATCTGTATCCCTACCGGACGCTCGTAATCAAAAATATCCAGCTTTTGCCTGCTTTTTATCGCATCGCGAATAAGCCCTTCAGACGAAATAAATTCGCTGTAAAGCATATCAGCCCCGTGCAACTTGCACAGGCGGCGAAAAGGCGGGTCGCTCACATCCTCCATAGGGGCAAGCAACAAAGGGAATTCTCCCAAATCTATATTTCCTATTTTTGCCATTACTAATACAAAAAGTTATTATAAGGGAAGCGAGTAATGTGTATCTCCTTCACCTTCTCATACACTACCTTGCGAAATTCTTCCAGATTCTCTTTGTTAAGGGCTGAAATAAATAGCACATCTTTACCTACTTTCTGCATCCACGTTTGTTTCCACTCTTCAAGGGTGAAATGCTTAGTAGTGCGCTCGGTCGCAAGGTCGTCTTCGGCTATCACCTCGTGGGTATAAGCGTCTATTTTGTTAAAAACCATAATGGTAGGCTTGTCGGCGCTGTGTATTTCTGCCAATATCTGGTTTACCGACTGTATATGCTCTTCAAAATTAGGGTGCGAAATATCCACCACGTGCAGCAATAAGTCAGCCTCGCGCACCTCGTCCAAAGTACTCTTAAACGATTCTATCAGCTGGGTAGGCAGTTTACGTATAAAGCCTACGGTGTCTGATAGCAAAAAGGGTAAGTTTTCTATCACCACCTTGCGCACGGTAGTATCGAGGGTAGCGAAGAGCTTATTTTCGGCAAACACCTCACTTTTGCTTATCACATTCATCAGGGTCGATTTGCCCACGTTGGTATAGCCTATGAGGGCTACACGCACCAATGCCCCGCGATTGCTGCGCTGGGTAGCCATCTGCTTATCAATAGCCGAGAGTTTCTTTTTCAGTAGGGCGATGCGGTCGCGCACGATACGGCGGTCAGTTTCTATTTCGGTCTCACCCGGTCCGCGCATCCCTATCCCCCCGCGTTGGCGTTCGAGGTGCGTCCACAGACCTGTAAGGCGTGGCAATAAGTATTCGTACTGGGCAAGCTCTACCTGCGTACGCGAGTAGCTGGTCTGCGCGCGCTGGGCAAAGATATCTAAGATAAGCCCCGTGCGGTCTAATATTTTAGCTTTGAGTATGCGTTCTATATTCTTCTGTTGGGCAGGGGTAAGCTCATCGTCAAAGATAACCGTACCCACCTCGTTTTCCTCTACGTACTGCTGTACCTCTTCCATTTTACCGGTACCGATAAAGGTTTTAGGGTTGGGTACGTCTAATTTTTGGGTAAAACGTTTCAGTACCTCGCCACCAGCGGTATAAGTCAGAAATTCGAGTTCATCGAGGTATTCTTTTGATTTTTCTTCCGTCTGTAGTTGGTTTATAATACCAATTAAGACTACTTTTTCGTATGTTAAATTTACCTGTTCGAGCACTATTTTTAATTATGAATTACAAAATTACGCTGCAAAGATAGTAATAATTTGCCAATTTACTAATTTAGCTGACAAATGACTTATCCTTCGCTTATCCTTCGCTCATTGTTCGCTCATTGTTCGCTCATTGTTTGTAGATGGGAAGGCGGAGAGGGCTGGGGAGAATAAGAGGTAAATCAAAAAGAAATGTTAATATTTTTTTGCCCATTTCATTTATTTTTCCTACATTTGCTGAAAATTTTAGCGTAAGATTATGAATATCTTACCAATACATTCCTAACAGATTAAAACCAAAATGATAAAAAAACTATTCTACGTATATTTATTATTCCCAGCAGTTGCCTTGGCTGGTCTGAGGCAACTGCTTCCTATACCACAAACAGTAACCCCAAATGGGCAGCAATACCCGCTTAGTGCCTCTACTCTACTGACCGATATTGCTACGGTACAATTAGTCCCCGATTTGCCCCAAATACCCCTCAATAAAGACGAAGCCTATATATTAGAGGTGACGCGCGATAAGGTGCGCATTACCGCTATTACGGCTTTAGGGGTCTATAGGGCGCACCAAAGCCTACAGCAGTTAGTGGTACAAAAGGGCAAAAAGCGCTATATCGAAGGCTGCACCATTACCGACTACCCAGCCTTTAGGGTGCGTGGCTTTATGCAAGACGCAGGGCGCAGCTACCTGAGCATAGAAGAGCTGAAAACCGAAATAGCACTACTCGCTCAGTATAAGATAAATGTATTTCATTGGCATCTGACCGAAAATGAAGGTTGGCGACTGCAGAGTCTGCGATATCCACAGCTCAATGCTGCCGAAAACTACGAGCGTATGCCTGCCCAGTACTACACCTTAGCCGAAGCCAAAGAGCTGGTCGAGTTCTGCCGCCAACGCCACGTAATGCTTATACCCGAAATCGATATGCCGGGGCATAGTCGTGCGTTCGAGAAAGCTTTTGGCACCTCTATGCAGACTGAAGCAGGCATCAGCATACTCAAAAACCTATTAGATGAGGTCTGCGAAACCTTCAG
>NZ_KN390019.1:2318-6582 GCF_000213295.2 Capnocytophaga sp. oral taxon 329 str. F0087 | reverse complement strand
TACATATAGGTACTGACGAGGTTGCTTTTACTAACCCTCGCTTCGTGCCCGAAATGGTGCAGCACTTGCGTGACAAGGGCAAGAAAGTGATTTCGTGGAACCCCGGTTGGCAGTACCAAGCTGGAGAGATAGATATGACCCAGCTATGGAGCTATCGGGGCAAAGCTCAAAAGGGTATCCCTGCTATAGACTGCCGTTTTCATTACCTAAATCACTACGATGCTTTTGCCGACCTCATTGCCCTGTATAACAGTCGTATACTAAACGTAGAGCAAGGTGATGAAGACCACGCAGGGGCTATCATCGCTATATGGAATGACCGCTATATAGCGAGCGAACGCGATATTATCGCTCAAAACAACTTCTATCCAGCAGCCTTAGCCTTAGCCGAACGCGCGTGGCGTGGCGGAGGCAATGCTTATTTCGATGGCAATGGCACTATGTTGCCCTCTTCACCCGATGACCCTATATTTCAGCAGTTTGCCGATTTTGAAGCCCGTATGCTATGGCACAAAGCGCACCACTTCAAACACGTACCTTTTGCCTATGTAAAACAAACCGACATAGAGTGGGCAATCACCGAACCTTTCAATAATGGTGGCGACTTAAGCAAAGATTTCGACTGGACTAATGCCCCTACTCGCAAAGCCTATGGGGCGAGTATCTACCTGCGGCACACTTGGGGTGACCTTATACCTAGTTTCTACTCTCACCCCAAACCTAATAGTACCGCTTATGCTTACACACGCGTGTATAGTCCTAAAAAACAGACCGTTGGACTCTGGATAAGTTTCCAAAATTACAGTCGTTCAGAGAAAGACATACCCCCACGCATAGGCAACTGGGACTATAAACAGAGTAAAATTTGGCTTAATGGCACAGAAATTGCACCGCCAATATGGCAATCTCAGCACAGCACCCCCTCTAATGAGGTACCGCTGACAAATGAGAACTTCGAGGTACGTCCTCCACTGAGGGTAACGCTCAACAAAGGCTGGAATCGTGTATTGTTAAAACTACCTATTGGCAGCTTTAGCACCCCTGAAGTACGATTAGTAAAGTGGCACTTCACCTGTGTATTCGTAACCCCTGACGGCCAAGAAAGAGCCGGCGCTATGAGGATTGGTGATTAATAAATTGAAGGTTTTTGGCTTATAGGTGAACGTATTGTAAAAGAAGAACAACAGGGTAGTGTGCGTGCTAACTATGGAGAGCAGATTATAGCTCAACTCTCAAAAGAATTAGGCAAAGGATTTAGCAAACGAACTCTTTGGGATTATAAAAAGTTTTATCTTACCTTTCCTAACATCAAAGATTCTGCACACATGTGTGCACAATTAACGTGGTCTCATATTCGACTGATAATGAGAGTTGAAAGCACTCAAGCAAGAGATTATTATTTACAGGAGACTGCTGAGCAACATTGGTCAGTTCGCACCTTAGAGCGAAATATCAATACGTCTTATTATCAGCGTTTGTTGGCTTCGCAAAGGAAAGATATTGTTGTAGAAGAAATGCAACAAAAAACAGCAGAATTTCAGCAAGACCCTTATGAGTTTATCAAAAATCCTGCTGTATTAGAGTTCTTAAACATTCCTACCCACTATGCTTATAATGAAAGTGATTTAGAGAAAAACCTTATCAATAATTTACAGCAATTTTTATTAGAGTTAGGTAAAGGCTTCGCTTTTGTAGCAAGGCAAAAACATATTCGCACTGAAACCCAAGATTTTTATATAGACCTTGTATTTTATAACTATATATTAAAGTGCTTTGTAATTATTGAGCTCAAAACAGACAAAATCACCCACCAAGATATAGGGCAATTGGATATGTATGTTAGAATGTTTGACGATTTAGAAAAATCAGAAACTGATAACCCTACTATTGGTATCTTACTTTGTACCCAAACAGACCAAACTATAGCAAAATATTCTGTTTTAGCCGAAAATAAACATCTTTTTGCTACCAAATATATGCCTTATTTACCTACTGAAGAAGAACTTGCTGAGGAGATAGAACACCAAAAACAAATTTTAACTCAAATTACACATTAGGTAGCTGTTCGCTGCTATATTCACTAAACAGAATGTAAAAAGCAGCTAATATGTAGGTAAAGAATTGTTAGAGTCCTTAAAACAATCATAGAAAATTTTGAATTTAGTAATTGACGAGGGGAATACCCTTATAAAAGTAGCCGTTTACGACGGAGGTAAACAACAGTTTTTCGAGTCCTTTGAGAAAGACAACTTTCAGCAGCAATTCTTGGCGAGAGTTCCGCTACAAGACTGCACACACGCCATTATCGCTACAGTCGTAGCTGAGGCTGAAGAGCGTTTTAGCTTCCTCTCATCATTAGTAAGCCACTGCGTAATGATGAGCGCACAGACACCCGTGCCTTTCACTAACCGATACGCTACCCCCCACAGCTTAGGCATCGACCGCATCGCCTTAGTAGCAGGCGCGGTGAGTCGTTTCCCACAGCATAATACCCTTATTATTGATGCTGGTACGTGCTTAACTTTCGACTTTGTGAATAAAAAAAATGAATACCTCGGTGGCGCTATAGCCCCAGGCATAGCAATGCGCCTAAAAGCAATGCACCATTTCACCTCTAAACTACCGCTGATAAGCGAACAAGATTTTGACAATCAGCAGTTTATAGGCACTAACACCCGAGACTGTATGCTCTCAGGAGTATATAATAATATCGTATGCGAAATAGACGGCGTAATAGCCCAATACACCCAAAAATACCCCGATTTGACAACTATTCTCACAGGTGGAAATCAGATTTATTTGGAGAAAAGAATAAAAAATCGGATATTTGCAGGCTCATTCGTATTGTTGGAGGGCTTAAACGCTATTCTTGAATATCAAAAACAACTATGAACAAAAAGCTAATTACACTTATCATCACCTTATTATCAGTAAGTTACAGCGCACTTGCTCAAAAGACTACTGAATCTCCTTACTCGTTTTACGGAGTAGGCGAACGCAATTTCAACGGTATAGCTGAAGAGAGCGCTATGGGAAATATCGGTGTCTTTGCCGATAGTACAAGGGTAAATATGCAAAATCCTGCTACCCTATCAGAACTGAAATACACGGCTTTTTCAGCAGGTATGACGATGCAATCAAAAAAAATTGTTACAAATAACACAAGTGTCAACACCCGTTCGTCAGCTTTTGATTATTTCACCTTAGGATTTCCTATTATTGATAGGTTAGGCGTTTCTTTTGGCTTAGTACCTTACTCATCAGTGGGCTACCAGCTAAAATCAGAAACCTATGGCACTACCTATCAGTATCAGGGCAATGGCAACGTAAACCAATTTTTTGCCTCAGTTGGCTATAAACTTCGCCAAGGCTTCAGTTTAGGGGCTACTGTTCGCTACAACTTCGGTACTATACAAATGACTGACATACAGCAGTTGCGCAATGTAGAGTTCTTTACTCAAGAAGACAGCAAATCAGTAGTAAAAGGCGCTACTTTCAACCTCGGACTTTATTACGAACACCCTTTACAACACAGATTGCACCTCTACAGTTCATTAGTATACACCCCTCAAAGTGTGTTAAGGTCTGACAACGAGCGCAGTATCTCTACCTTAGGCTACGCTTCAAGTTCAAATTCAAATGGGGGTGCCCAGCTATCGGTACGCGAGGTGCAACAAGTAAACCTTAGCGCGCAAGGCATCAAGAAAACAAACCTAACAATGGGCAGCCAAATAGAAGCAGGTATAGGGATAGGCGAGCAACAAAAATGGTTTGCCGGATTAGAATACACCTATGCTAACACCAGCAAATTTGCTAATCCATTCCTAACTACTACTAATGTAAGCTACAAAGACAGCTATAAAATAGAAGTAGGTGGATTTTGGATACCTAACTACAACTCATTCACAAGTTATTGGAAAAGAGTAACTTACCGTGCAGGATTTCACTACGAAAACACTGGCACAGTACTTAACGGACAAGCCCTCACCAAATTTGGCACGTCTTTTGGACTTAGTTTGCCAGTGAAAGGCTTTTCTAACATCACTACCGTATTCGAGTACAGCAAGCGCGGTACCCTAAGTGCGGGATTGCTGAAAGAGAATTATTTCAACCTAAAAATAGGATTCACTTTAAATGATAAGTGGTTCCAAAAAACAAAGTATCAATAAAAACAAACGAAAATGAGAAGAAGAATTTTATTAGCCACTATCGCCGCGAGTTTTTTCTTCGCCGCGAACGTGCAAGCACAAGATTGCAAAAGCAA
>NZ_KN390019.1:0-1832 GCF_000213295.2 Capnocytophaga sp. oral taxon 329 str. F0087 | reverse complement strand
ATTGCAAAAGCAATGATGAACTAAAGCAAAAACTTTCTATATTTAGTGAGTATGCAAAAGCTAGAAATTACAACGAGGCATACCCTATATGGAAAGAAGTGTACACCCAATGCCCTTCATTGCACTATGCTACTTTTGCCTATGGCGAACGCATATTGCAAGACCGTATCAAAAACAATACTGCAGGACAAAAAGCTCAATCTGTAAAAGAGCTTATTCAGCTATACACCGACTATAATAAGCTATTCCCTACTCGCCTATCAACTACCGATATGCGCATACGCCAAGCGCTACTTATGTTTGACGAAAATGCTGGTAGCGAACAAGAAATATACGACTTGCTAAACAAGGCTTTCACTGAAGACAGAGCTAACTTCAAGAACGAAAAAGCTCTTTATTTGTACTTCTCTGAATTGGTAGCTCTACACGAGAAAGGACAAAAAGAATTACAAGAAGTATTCGATGCTTACGATAACGTATCAGAAAAAATACAAGACGAAAAGAATGAGCTTTCTGCTACTATCAACCAGTATTTAGCTCAAGAAGAAGCTGGTATTATCAGCGAAAAAGATAAGAAAACATTAGACGCAAGCCGTAAACGTGTAGATAACTACGAAACTATAGCCGAAAGTGTAGATGCTAAATTAGGGCAGTTAGCCGATTGCCAAAACCTTATTCCATTGTATACTAAGAACTTCGAGGCTAACAAAACTAACGAAGAATGGCTACGTCGTGCTGCTGGAAAAATGTCTGATAAAGACTGTACTAAAGACCCTCTATTCGTTAAGATAGTAACTTCACTACACAACGTGAAACCATCAGCTAACTCAGCTTACTACTTAGGGGTTATGAGCGACAAAGATGGCAATACCTCTAAAGCGATACAGTATTACAATGAGGCTGTAAACCTTGAGACAGATAACTTTAAAAAATCTAAGTTGCTTATCAAAATAGCTTCTAAGCACAGCAAAGCACAAGCTGTAGGTTACGCTCAGAAAGCCTTAACTTACAACCCTTCAAACTCTGATGCTTACCGTATAATGGCACACGCCTACGCAAGTTCTGCTAACGAATGTGGTAGCACTTCTTTTGAGAAGAGAGCAGTATACTGGTTAGCGGCACAAATGGCACGCAAAGGAGGTTTGGAAAGTTTAGCAGCTCGCTATGATGCTCTTGCTCCAAGCAAAGCTGACATCTTCGAGTCTGGCTTAGCTGGCAAAACTATCAGCTTCAAATGCTGGGTAGGACAGTCTGTTACTGTACCAAGATTGTAGTGGTAATAAGCAGATTTGAAAATGAACAAATTTGCAAGCGATTATATGAAGAAAATAATTACATACAAATTAATGAAAAGTATTGTCATACCTTTGGGTATGGCAATGCTTTTTTCGTGTAGTAATGATATGAAAAATCTTCAGCAACTAAGTGTGCAGAAGAAATTCCCTCAAGGAGAAGCCTACGACTTTAAGTTGGTATATACCGACTCTTCTAAAGTAGTAGCTGTACTGACTAGCCCTCTGAACAAGGATTTTTCAAACCAACAAATGCCCTATTCTGAGTTCCCCGAAGGAGTTAAGGTAGAATTTTACGACCAAGCCCGCCATAAGAATACCGTGCAGGCAAAGTACGGCATCATCTACCCGAGTGCTGATATGGTAGAGCTGCGCGACAGCGTAGTGCTGACTACCTACGATGGCAAAAAACTCAATACAGCACAACTGTTTTGGGACCAAAAAGAAGACTGGATTTTTACCGACAGAGAGTTCACCTTTACCGACACCAAAAAAGGTACTGTTACCAAAGGAATAGGAATGGACTTCGACAAGAAATTT
>NZ_KN390018.1:21137-25368 GCF_000213295.2 Capnocytophaga sp. oral taxon 329 str. F0087 | reverse complement strand
CAGCTATTTTTTGGTAGTTCGTCACAGGGTCGAGGAACTCAAACGAAAGATGCATCTTACACTCCCATATCTCCTTCACATCTTCTATATGTATAGATAGGTGCGGATAGTCGCGGTTGTCCGACTTGCAATACAGCGTACCATACTTACTGATGCTATTCACCACGCGCTTCACTATCACCCCATCATTAGCCGTCACCACCACACACACGCGGTTGTTAGAGAGCATATCCCAATCTTCAACAAACTTCCCCACCACATAACTACTGTCTTGCAAGGTAGGATACATCGACAGACCGCTCACCTGAAACATACGGTAAGTACCGTTTTGCATAGTAGGCAGGCTATAGGTAGGTAGCTGCTCTATGAAGCGCTCATCGTCATACCCATTCAGGTACCCCGCTTGCGCACGCACAGGCACTAACGGAATGCGGTCATTATCGCGGTCATCTACCACTATCACCTTAGGCACCAAACTGCGGCCCTCCACCTTTATAGGTTTAATAATCTCCACTCGGGGCAACAATGGCAAAGCACCCCCCGACTTTAGCATTTCGCCTTTTCCGGTGATAAGCCATTCCACATTCAGTTTAGGGTATTTCTCTAAAATCGTATTGAGTTTGTCAATGCCAATATTCTTCGAGATGCTATTGATGTAGCCATTCGAGGCGTTTATTTCCTTCTCAAAAGCCGAAACTGTAAGGTTTTGAGCTTCTATAAATTGTTTTATTCTTTCTTTTACATTCATATACAAACACTTAAATGCTATTAGCGCACTTTTTAGAGAATTTCTTTTATAAAAATTTGCACAATAGAGAATATCTCTATACTTTTGCCTTGTAAAAAAGAGGGGACAAAAAGTTGCGACAAAAATACAAAACAATTGATAATTAACAACTAAATAAGATAAACAACAATGAAATCAACAAAAAAAACAAGCAAGAGCTATCAAGTCGAGAGGATGTTGATAGAGAGTCACCATTCGCGTCAGCAGAACTTAGCGCTGCGGGACAGAGCGGTGATAGAAGAGTTTAACCGCCACGATGCCCGCTACATCCCCATCACCGTGATATGGCGCGAATTCATTCACCCCAAATTTTTCATCTCCCGACAGACTTTATACAGAATACTCAACCGATGCACTGATTAATGATTTTTTTATATTCTATGAAATCCAGCAGGGGCAGCTGCCAATTGACAAATCGGCAAATTGGCAAATTGACAAATCGCCAAATTATTTTTTGTATTTAAAAAAAAGTTCGTACCTTTACCGAAATTTTAGTACAGCTTTTTATAACCCGACAAATTAAATTAAAAAAATAGTAAGAATTATGACAAAATTTAGAACTGAGTCTGACCTTATTGGCGACTTACAAGTGCCTGCAGAGGCATACTACGGAGTGCAAACCCAACGTGCTATCGAAAACTTCCGTATTACCGGAACTAAAATGGGTGACTATCCTGAGTTCGTAAAAGCCATCGGCTACGTGAAGTTAGCAGCGGCACAAACCAATCACGAACTTGGACTTCTCCCTGACAACCTCCTAAAACCTATCAGCCAAGCCTGCGAAGAGGTGATAAGCGGCAAGTTCGACCATCAGTTTTTGGTTGATATGATTCAAGGGGGGGCAGGTACCTCAGTAAATATGAATGCTAATGAGGTCATTGCCAACCGCGCGTTAGAGATTATGGGCTACGGACGTGGCGAATACCAACACTGCTCGCCTAACGACCACGTAAACCAGTCGCAATCTACTAACGATGCCTACCCTACTACCGTGAAGTTGGCTGTTATCAAGATGAACGAAAAGCTCATCGAACGCCTATCATTGCTCATCGAGGCATTCCGTCAAAAAGGAAAAGAGTTTGCCGATGTAATAAAGATGGGGCGCACCCAGCTACAAGATGCGGTACCTATGACTTTAGGACAAGAGTTTGAAGCCTTTGCTGCCAACCTCGAAGAGGAAATCGCACGCCTACAAAGCAACGCCAAACTTTTCTTAGAAATCAATATGGGTGGTACAGCTATTGGTACAGGGCTCAATGCTCCTAAAGGCTATGCACAGCTATGCGCTCAGAAGTTAGCGACTCTCACAGGCGAAAAATTTGTTACAGCAGCCAACCTTGTAGAAGCTACCCCCGACACAGGTTCGTATGTCATTTACTCTTCTGCCCTAAAACGTATGGCGGTGAAACTATCAAAAATATGCAACGACTTGCGTTTGCTCTCTTCAGGACCTCGTGCAGGTTTAAACGAAATCAACTTGCCTAAGATGCAGCCAGGGTCATCAATTATGCCAGGCAAGGTAAATCCTGTGATTCCCGAGGTAGTAAACCAAGTGTGCTTCAAGGTGATAGGCAACGACCTAACGGTTACCTTTGCAGCCGAAGCCGGACAGTTACAGCTCAATGTAATGGAGCCGGTGCTTTGCCAATGTATTATCGAGTCAATCGTATTCTTAGAACGTGCTATCGACACCTTGCGCACTAAGTGTATAGAGGGCATCACTGCCAACCGCGAAGTGTGTCTCAATATGGTGAAACACAGTATAGGTATTGTTACGGCGCTCAACCCACATATTGGGTATAAGAACAGCAGCAAGATAGCCAAAGAAGCGTTAGAGAGCGGCAAGTCAGTATACAACTTAGTCCTTGAGCACAAACTGCTATCTAAAGAAGAACTTGACAGAATCTTAGACCCCAAAAATATGATTTAATCAGATCTTTAGTGATGAATCGTTAGTCGTTAGCAGTCAGCATTCTAACGACTAACGACTCGTTACTAACTACTAATTCAAAATTTTCTTCTCCGTTTTATAAAATTTGGAACGATTTTGGCTGTGTATTTTTACGCATAAGAATCTTAATGTATCTTTTTTATGAAACGCTTATTATTAGTAAGTTTGCTATTTTCGATTTTGCTTACCGCTTGTTCTAATAGCAAGGGGGGCGAAACCTATCTGCCTGCCTCGGTAGGCCCTATTAACAGCTTAGCTGTAGTTATTGATAACGACCTGTGGGAAGGGTCAGTTGGCGACACTATACGCCGCTACTTCGCTGCCCCTATCGACGGACTTCCTAATGAAGAACCCACCTTCTCCCTTCACCAAGTGCCTCCCCAAGTATTCGAGGGCAACACGCGCAACAGCCGCAATGTGCTGATAGTCAGCCGTGGCAACCAGCCACAAGGCGCTATTAAAGAGAATGTGTATGCTAAACCTCAGGTAGTAGCTGTTATCGAGGCTAAGAAAGTACGCGACATCGCCTGCAAGATAGAGGAGTACCACCGCCTATTTATCAATGCTTTTAAAGAAAACGAATTAGCCGAAACGCGTCATCGTTTTCAGAAATCGCTCAATACCGAAACCGAATACACACAGGCACTGGGGGTAAAGCTACAGATGCCTTCTTTCTACAAAATAGTAAAACACGAAAACAATTTCTTCTGGATAGAGCGCCCTATCAAAGGGGGTCGTGCAAGTGTTATCCTTTACGAAATGCCGCTTAAGAGCATTCCCACTGACGAAGAGGGGCGCGCTAAGGCGATTGTAAAAATGCGCGACTCAATAGGCGAAAAGTACATCCCCGGACCTGAAAAAGGAATGTATATGGTTACTGAAACTTATTTAGCACCTAGCGTAAGCGAAGTAAAGATAAAGAACCATTTTGCTTTAGAGAGCAAAGGCTTGTGGGAGGTAAAAGGTTTTGCTTTAGGCGGCCCTTATATCAACTATATTATTGAGGACAAGGCTAAGAACCGCCTATTAGTTGCCGAGGGCTTTCTGTATGCGCCAGGCGTATCAAAACGCGATGTACTATTTGAGCTCGAAGCCATTATCAAATCAATCAGCTTTAATGATTAACAGCTATTTGGTAATTAAAAAAAATAATGTACTTTTGCACTATAAAATGATTTTGACATACAACCAATAAAAGTTATAACTCCCTCATTCCCCCTTTGGAGGGGGCAGGGGGAGGTCAAAAAAGAACCACCAATGCCAAACATTATACCTTATAACCCTAAACTCAGAGAGTTTGCTCGATATTTACGCAATAACAGTACTTTATCTGAAGTACTTTTATGGAAAGAAATCAAAAACAAAGCTTTAGGAGTAGAATTTAAGCGACAAGTACCTATATTAGATTACATAGTTGATTTTTATTGCCAAGAATTGAAGTTAGCTGTTGAAGTAGATGGTCATATACACGATTTTAGGTATGTAGAAGATAA
>NZ_KN390018.1:0-20634 GCF_000213295.2 Capnocytophaga sp. oral taxon 329 str. F0087 | reverse complement strand
TTCGGCAAGAGCAAATAGAGCAATGGGGAATAACTTTTATTCGTTTTTCAAATGAAGATATTAAAACAAATATGTTCAGTGTAGTACTCTCTTTAGAAAGTAAAATAGACGAACTAAAAAAGACAAACTTTTCTGAGGAATAGGCAGCTAACACTTTTACTCAGTTATAAAAATCAAAAAGTATAACAATTAACAACATAAAATATATGAATATTTTTTTAGGAATGGTAGGGCCTTGGCAAGTAGTGATTATTGTAGCCCTTATATTATTGCTTTTCGGGGGCAAGAAAATCCCTGAATTAATGCGTGGTTTAGGCACAGGCATCCGCGAGTTCAAAGACGCCACTAAAGACCCTGCTAAAGACAACGAACGTATTGGCAAACCAGAAGACGAACAAATCAACAAATCTGCTAATTAACAAATTGGCAAATCGACAAATTGGCAAATCGACAAATTAACATTATGCTTTTAACAACAACACCTACAATCGAAGGACATCCTATTAAGCAATATTTAGGCATCGTTACTGGCGAGACCATCATCGGGGCGAATGCTATTAAGGATTTTATGGCGGGGCTTACCGACTTTTTCGGCGGACGCTCTACTACCTACGAAAAAGTACTTATCGAAGGCAAAGAAACTGCTTTAAAAGAATTACAACAGCGTGCTGCTGCCCTCGGTGCTAATGCAGTAGTGGGTATCGACCTCGATTACGAAACCGTAGGGGCTAATGGGGGTATGCTAATGGTTACTGCCAGTGGCACAGCCGTACAAGTATAATTAGCTCATCTACGAATTGGCAAATCAACAAATCGACAAATCAGCTAATTGGCTAACCAGCAAATTGCTCTCTTGGTACGCTACGGCTAAGCGCGACTTGCCGTGGCGTGGCACAACCGACCCCTATAAAGTCTGGCTCTCCGAGATTATCCTCCAGCAAACGCGCGTAGTACAAGGGCTCCCTTATTACGAGCGATTTATCACTCATTTCCCTACCGTATCCGATTTAGCAAAGGCTTCCGAAGAAGAGGTGCTAAAGCTATGGCAAGGTTTGGGCTACTACTCACGCGCTAAGAATCTACATCATACCGCTCAGCACATAGCCACAGTGCTGGGGGGTGTTTTCCCTAAAAGTTATCAAGAACTCGTAAAGCTCAAAGGCATAGGCGATTACACTGCCAGTGCCATTGCTTCTTTCTGCTATAACGAGCCTTGTGCAGTAGTCGATGGCAATGTATATCGCGTATTATCACGCCTCTTTGGGGTGCAGACACCTATCAACACCCCTGCAGCAGCCAAAGAGTTCAAAGCCTTAGCTAATGAGTTGTTAGACAAGCCTCGGGCAGGCGAATACAACCAAGCTATTATGGAGTTTGGCGCAATCGTCTGCACTCCCCAGTCACCCGACTGTGCTAACTGCGTATTGCGCGACAACTGTTGGGCTTGGGCGCATAATCAGGTAGGTGTTTTGCCTGCCAAACTCAAGAAAATCAAGATAAAACAGCGTTACTTCAACTACCTCGTATGGCTGAGTGCCGATCAGCAAACCCTCCTTCAGAAACGAGAAGGCAAAGATATATGGCACGGACTCTACGAATTTCCGCTTATCGAAACCTCTACGCCCCTCTCTGCTGCTGCCCTTACTGAGCAGCTAAGAGAGCAGCACCCCCTCATCACTCCTTATTTGTATAACGAAAGCCCTGTTGTGCATAAGCTCACGCACCAGCACATACACACCTCGTTTTGGGTACTTACCACCCACTCTCCACTCGAAAAAGGCATATCTATCAGCCAGTTAGAGCGCTATCCTGTGTCAGCTCTTACCGCAAACTTTATTAAAAACTTTTGGAAGTTATAAAAAAAATCGTACTTTTGTAACATCTTTTAACCCCATAACCCAATTTACCAATGAACGGATATGTAAATAAAGTTATCCTTGTCGGACGCATAGGCGAGGCAATAAAGCTAACCTATTTTAGCGAAGGCAATTGCGTAGGTCAGTTCAGACTCGCTACCCACGAAGAGTATACTAACCGCAATACTAATGAGCGCGTAGAGCACACTGAGTGGCACAATATAGTGGTACGCAATAAGCTGGCTGAAGCCATAGAAAAGTACACCCAAAAAGGCGACCTTATCTATTTAGAAGGACAGTTGCGTACCCGCTCTTGGCAAGCCGAAGACGGCAGTCCTCGCTACATTACCGAGGTAGTAGTAAGCGATATGAATCTGCTGCCCAATATGCGCGCCCCTAAAACTGCTACCCCACCGGTAGCTGGCACCCTTACTACTCAATCGTCGCCTGAGTTAGATGCTAATGGAGTGCCGTTTTAATGTATAACGAAATTCTTTTATTTTGGAAACAGAACCCCTCTCGGCATCGTTGCTGATGCCCTTTTTAACCGTAGATATTGCGCTGATAGTACAATTTGCTATTTTTTGCTTACTGCTGCTCTGCTCTGCTATCATCTCTGGCTCTGAAGTGGCCTTATTTTCGCTCTCGCCTACTGAAATAGACGAGCTGAAAGAAGACCACAATTCTGCCAATAACCTGATAGCCAAAATGGTAGAAAACCCTAAAAAGCTGTTGGCTACCGTACTCATCGCTAATAACTTGGTCAATATCTCTATAGTGCTTATCTCACCAGAGCTGACCAACTTTGCCTTCGGAGGCATCAAAAACCCTATATTGCGCGATGTGATGGATATTGGGTTGGTAACCTTTGTATTGTTGCTCTGCGGCGAGATACTGCCCAAGATTTACGCCAATCGCAACAACTTGGCTTTCGCTAAGAGAGTGGCCTACTTCATCTATATACTCGATACCGTTTTCACCCCTATCAGCCTACCGATGAAGTCTTTCACCGTATGGATTCAAAAGCGATTAGGCAAAACCAAGAGCAATATATCAGTTGGGCAACTTTCGCAAGCCTTAGAATTGGCATCAGAAGAGGATACTACCAATGAGGAAAAGAAGCTATTAGAGAGTATTGTATCGTTTGGCAATACCGAAACCTGCGAAGTGATGGTGCCCCGCGTAGATATTTTTGCTCTTAGCGAGGATACCCCTTTTAGCGAAGTGTTGAGCGAGATAGTAAAAATAGGCTATTCGCGCATACCCGTATACCGCGAAAATTTAGACAATATTACAGGGGTTATCTATATCAAAGACCTATTGCCTTATATCGAAAAACCTGATTTTCAATGGACTAAGGTAATGCGAAAAGCTTTCTTCGTGCCTGAAAACAAGAAGTTAGACGATTTGCTCAGCGAGTTCCAAGAAAAGAAAATACACTTAGCCGTAGTGGTAGACGAGTATGGCGGCACTTGTGGTATCATCACTTTAGAAGATATTATGGAGGAAATAGTAGGTAGCATCAATGATGAGTTCGATGATGATGATGTTACATACTCTAAGATTAATGATCACACCTATATTTTTGAAGGCAAGACTGTGTTAAAAGATTTTTACCGCATCGTAAAGATGGACGATGAAAACATCTTGCTTTTTGATGAAAAAAGAGGAGAAGCAGAGACCTTAGCAGGCTTTTTGCTCGAAATATCAGGCAACTTCCCTCAAAAAGGCAAACCTATTGTGTTTCACAACTATAGTTTCACCGTAGAAGCCTTCGACAAACACCGAATAAAGGAAATCAAAGTAAAAATTAACAGTTAATTGACGTGAAGTATTCAAAAATTATAGAAGCAGCCTATAAAACAGTAATGGAAGCTGAGAATGTAGGCACTGTACCTACTTATATCCCCGAATTGGCTCAAGTAGACCCTAATAAGTTTGGGGTGTATTTCTACAGCCTCAACAAGCAATCCTTTGGCATAGGCGATTGCGACGAGAAGTTTTCGTGCCAAAGTATCTCAAAAGTGTTAGCGTTGTGCTTAGCTTATAGCATCATAGGCGACAAACTCTGGAAACGCGTAGATGTAGAACCTTCGGGCACTTCGTTTAACTCGCTCGTGCAATTAGAGGCTGACAATGGTATTCCGCGCAATCCGCTTATCAATGCAGGAGCCATAGTTGTATGCGACATTTTGCTATCTATTTTAGAAGATGCCGAAGCCGATTTCCTTACTTTCGTCCGCGATTTGGCAAATGATGAGTCAGTAAACTATTCTATCAGAGTAGCCGAGTCTGAAAAATCAGTAGGGTATAGAAATTTTGCGCTATGCTATTACATCAAATCGTTAGGAAATATAGAAAATGACCCTATAGAGGTACTTAACTTCTACTTCAAACTCTGTTCGTTAGAACTCAGTTGCAAGTCTTTAGCCTATATATTTTCATTTTTAGCCAATGATGGTATTCGTATGCACGACCGCGTACAGATACTCACCGACACTTGTACTAAGCGGGTAAATGCAATTATGCAAACCTGCGGTTTTTATGACGAGTCGGGTGAATTTGCTTTCAAGGTAGGCTTACCGGGCAAGAGTGGTGTGGGCGGAGGCATCGTAGCTTTATTGCCTAACCACTACAGCATAGCCGTGTGGAGCCCTAAGCTAAATAACAAAGGCAACTCATACCGCGGAATGCTATTTTTAGAGGAATTTACCGCCCAAACCCATACCTCAATTTTTTAATCCGTAAATCTTATCGATTTGCTAATTAGCTAATTATTTGTATCTTTGCCGCCCAAAAACACACACTCTAATGACTATAGAAGCAATACAAAACCAGATAATAGAAGAGTTTTCACTCTTTGAAGATTGGATGCAGCGATATGAATATATGATTGAGTTGGGCAAGTCGCTGCCCCTAATAGCAGAACAGTACAAAACTGATGATTATCTTATCAAAGGGTGCCAAAGTCAAGTATGGCTACACGCTGACTACCAAGAGGGTAAGATATTCTTTACGGCCGATAGCGATGCCATTATCACCAAAGGTATTGTAGCCTTATTGGTGCGCGTGTATTCAGGTCACACCCCCGAAGAGATTTTAGCGGCTAAAACTGACTTTATCGACCAAATAGGACTCAAAGAACACTTATCGCCCACCCGTGCTAACGGATTGGTGAGTATGCTCGAGCAGATGAGGCGATACGCCCTGTTACAAGCAAAAAAATAAGGACATAAATCTATAAACAAATGGCTGAAGAGACCACAAATACTCAAAAAATAATAGACACTGAAGTACTCGGCGAGAAAATCGTAGAAGTGCTTAAAACAATATACGACCCCGAAATACCTGTAGATATCTACGAATTAGGCTTAGTATATGATGTATTCGTAAATGAAGACTGCGATGTGAAGATACTTATGACTCTCACCTCGCCTAACTGCCCTGTAGCCGATGCACTCCCTATGGAGGTAAAAGAAAAGGTACAGAGCATTGATGATGTTCACGAAACCATTGTTGAACTCACTTTCGACCCGCCTTGGCATCAGGATATGATGAGCGAGGTAGCGAAACTCGAACTCGGATTTTTGTAAACTAATTAATAAATCACTTATGAAAAAACTTTTATTCTCAGCATTATTACTTTCTGCTGTATCAATGGGTTTTGCCCAAGAAGAGAGCACCGATGGAGTTGCTCAAGACCCTACTGTAGCCCCTGAGCAAGAAGCTCCTGCTACCCCTCGTTGGACAAAAGGAGGCAATGCCTCATTAATGTTTTCGCAAGCTGCCTTCAATAACGATTGGACTGGAGGGGGTACTAACAACGTAGCAGCAAGCCTTGCTGTTAGCTATGCATTCAACTATAAGAAAGACCGTTTAGCTTGGGATAACAACCTATACATCGATTATGGTCTTACTAAGTTAGAAGGCGATGAATTCACTCGCAAAACAACAGACCGTTTTGAAGTAAACTCTGTACTTGGTTATCAGATGACCAATCCAGAGTGGTTCTACTCATTCTTCTTCAACTTCAAAACCCAAATGACCGATGGTTATAAGTACACTTCTGGCACTCAGCGCGACCTTATAAACCAATTGCTTTCACCAGGGTATGTACAATTTGGTCCTGGTATCTTGTGGAAGAAAAGCGACAACCTAAAAGTGAATATCGCTCCTGCAACTTCTAAAATTACTACTGCTAGAAGTAGATGGACGCAAGCTGGTAGTTTCTACGGAGTAGAGAAAGGTAAAACAATACGCTATGAGCTCGGTTTCTCACTTAGTGGCTATGCTAAATTCAATGTAATGGACAATGTTTCATTTGAAAACATACTATCATTGTATAGCAACTACCTTGATAAACCTCAAAACATAGATATTGACTACACTGCCAACTTAGTGATGACTATCAACAAATATCTATCGGCAAACTTCACTTTCCAAGCTATCTATGATGATAATGCCGCTAAAGCCTTCCAAATACGCGAAGTATTAGGTTTAGGAGTAACTTACAAATTTTAAACATTTAGTAAATTTAATAATTAATAAATTAGCCCATTAACAGACGCGATTGTCTGTTAATGGGCTAATTTGTTAATATACTGACAAATAAGTAAGCAATCCTTAATAATATATTATTTTTTCGTAAAAAACTTTTGCGAATATCAAAAAATTATTTTAATTTTACGGCGAAATTAAGTTTGACTTACTCAAAAGCCTTACTCAATGACTTTTCCATAAGCCAAAAAAATACCACCACTATGATCGACCCACTTTTATTACCCTACCTCAGCATTATAGAGGATAGAAAAAAACACTTTACTGCCACCGCACGCACTATGCAAGGCGATGCCGCCCGATTGGCAGATAACTGCAACTCTCACCTGTACTACGGCTTACATTTTGAAGCTAACGAATGGGTGTTGCGCGAGTGGGCTCCTAACGCAACGGCTATATACCTCCTTTTTGAAGGTAATGACTGGCAAAAAAACAATCACTTCTCATTTAAAAAACTCAACAACGAAAATTGGGAACTACGGCTCCCCGCACATCTTTTGCACCACCAAATGCTCTACAAACTGTTAGTAGAGTGGGACGGCGGTAGCGGTGAGCGGTTGCCTTCGCATACCCTACGCGCAGTACAAGACGATTATACTAAAGTATTTACTGCACAAGTATGGCAACCCCCTGTACCCTACCAATGGAAGCACTCTCGCCCCAATACTACCGAACCGCCCCTTATCTATGAGGCGCATATAGGTATGAGTACTGAGCATCAGCGCGTGAGCACCTTTGTGGAGTTTCGTCTATACGTATTGCCTCGTATCGCTGATTTAGGCTATAATACAATACAGCTAATGGCTATACAAGAGCACCCTTACTACGGGTCGTTTGGCTATCAGGTAGCCAATTTCTTTGCAGTGAGTTCACGCTTTGGCACCCCTGAAGAGCTCAAAGAGCTTATCGACACGGCACACGGCTTAGGCATACGCGTAATTTTAGACCTTGTGCATTCGCATTCGGTAAGCAATGAGGTAGAAGGGCTCAGTTATTTTGACGGTACTGATTATTTGTACTTCCATAGTGGTGAGCGCGGCAAACACCCTGCGTGGGACTCTCGCTGTTTCGACTACGGCAAGCCCCAAGTACTCAACTTCTTGCTCTCTAACTGCAAGTATTGGCTTGAAGAATACCAGTTTGACGGCTTCCGCTTCGATGGAGTAACCAGTATGCTCTATTACGACCACGGACTTGGCAAAGCATTTACTAACTATAGTTTTTATTATGACGGTAATGAAGATGTAGAGGCAATAACCTACTTAACGCTTGCCAACTTAGTCACACATCAGCTCTATCCTCAAGCTATTACCATAGCCGAAGAGATGAGCGGTATGCCAGGGTTAGCCTCACCTATAACCGAAGGGGGTATGGGCTTCGATTTCAAGATGAGTATGGGCATACCCGACTATTGGATTAAGTTGCTAAAAGAAGTACCCGATGAACAATGGCACGTAGGCGATATTTATTATGAACTGACCAACAAACGCGCCGAAGAACGTACCATAAGCTACGCCGAAAGTCACGATCAAGCTCTCGTGGGCGATAAGACCATATTTTTCCGTATGACCGACAAGGAGGTCTACACCGGTATGAGCGTGTTCGACCACAATCTCATCATCGACCGTGCAATGGCTCTACATAAAATGATACGCCTCGTAACGTTAGGCACTGCCGGCGGAGGCTATCTAAACTTTATGGGGAATGAATGGGGGCACCCCGAGTGGATTGACTTCCCTCGCGAGGGCAACGGCTGGAGTTACGCCCACGCACGCCGCCTCTGGAGTTTGGTTGATGACCCCAACTTAAAATTTAAGTATCTGAACGCTTTCGACCGCGAAATGATACACCTAATAGCACGCAGCCGCCTATTGACCTACGAACCCCGTGTATTAGTACGCGACATCGAGCGGCAAATACTCGTATTCGAGCGTGGCAACTATCTATTCGTATTCAGTTTTAACCCTACCACCTCATATAGCGACTATCCGTTTGAGGTGCGTGCCGGCAAGTACCTAACCGTACTAAGTACTGACAACCCCGCTTTTGCAGGAGCTAACCGCATAGATGAGAGCATCGAGCACTTTACCCAGTACTTAGAGAAGAAGAACCTATTATCGCTGTATATACCAGCGAGAATTGCAATGGTGCTAAAAATTGACAATTGACAAAGGTTATGTAAATAGTACCTCACGTCTTGAGAAAAACATTATAAAACTTAAAAAACTCATCAGTATATTGTTAGATACTATTTATCGTGATAATATTTACTTGATAAGCCCTATAATTAATTGGACATTAATTGATGGGGTAAATAGACACTTTAGAGATAATTACAACAAAGTATTACCCACCTTACAGATGAAAGATTTGAAATCATTGATTTACCATCTAATCAATTAACAAGTGAGTAACAGTTTTTTAGACAAGAGCTCTAATATTTTATATATTTTTTCACAGATCTAAGTAAGCAAAAAACAAGAAAATGGAAATCATAAGTTCAAAAAACCAACAACTCATCAAAGATTTATGTGATTGGAAAATCAATAGAGAAAAGTTTATAGAAAAAACTGCTTTTAAAGCTAATTATGAGCAGTTAAGATATTTATTGTTGAGTGTTAGTGTTAAGGATTATCTAGACGAAAATGATTATAATCAGTATTTTGATACCATTCTTTGGGAATTACCTAATAGTATGAGTAAAGAAGAAGATGAAGCTTTATTTCAAGAGTTTTTGTTATGTAATTTTCACTCTGAACACGAGAATATGGCAAGTGCTTTTCAGTCGACTTTTAACAATAATATAGAAAACATTCTTATCTTACTAAAAGCAATAGACAATGTTCCCAAATATTTAGAGCCTGAAGATTTTAAATACCCTTATGTAAGAAAAATCATTTATGCTATAGGTGCCCAGCCACAACCTGAGAGTTTTTTAGCTTTAGAGCAATTAGTTTCTCAGACTAACGATGTAGAAATAAAAAAACTAGCCTTACACCAGCTTGAGAAACGAAAAGAATTAGGGCGATGGGAGTATGAAAGAAGTAAATAATAAGTTATAAACTTAGTCAAAAGTTTAAAACTTTAACTATCTCTAAAACATAATAACGCGTATTATACTACAACCTAATTATTATTAATTATCAATTGTTATGTATTTATCATTCAAAAAAGACCAACTTATCAATCTAGAGTACTCTCTTAGCAGAGAGTTCTTAGGTACCAACCGCGGTGGAGGCTACTGCTCCTCTACCCTTGTATTTTGCAACACCCGTAAATACCACGGGTTATTAGTAGTGCCTATCGAAAAATTTAGAGGCAAAAACTATGTAATGCTTTCATCACTCGATGAGACTATCATACAGCACGGACGTGATTTCAACTTTGGGGTACATAAGTACGAGGGTACTTATGAGCCACGCGGACATAAGTATATCGTAGATATTTCGTACGAAAAAGCTTTTACCGTTACCTACCAAGTAGGCGGGGTATTGCTAAAGAAAGAAATACTAATGATGCACAACGCTCCACAAGTATTGGTGCGCTATACACTACTCGAGGCTCACTCAGCTACCAAGTTGCGCTTAAACCCTCTTTTGGCTTTCCGCGATATACACTCACTCAGCAAACAAAACCCTGTAGCTAGCACCCAACCTGAAGCTGCTGATAACGGCATACGTGCCCGCCTATACCCTGAGTTTCCATACCTATATATGCAGTTTAGCAAAAAAGTTGACTTTATAAACAACGCGTATTGGAATAACAATATCTATTACACTAAAGAGAAAGAACGCGGCTATGACTATCAGGAAGATTTGCTAAGTATTGGTTATTTTGAAGTGAGCCTAAAGAAGGGCGAAAGCATCGTCTTTTCTGCCAGCATTGAAGAGGCTGAAAGCAAAACCCTCGAAAAGAATTTCAACAAATATCTAAAAGAACGCAGTGAGCGCAACTCAGCTCAAGAATGCCTACAGTACAGTGCAGCCCAATTCTTGATACACAAGGCAGGCGAAACACGCATCAAAGCAGGATATCACTGGTTTGACAGCAACACCCGCGATACCTTTATCTCTCTACCGGGTATTGCTCTTTCTGGCAATACAGCCAAGATATTCGATGAGGTGCTTACCTCTGCTTGCAAGTATTTTTATGAGGGACTTTTCGCTCGCGACATTAGTACCCACGTCACCAATCCTGTGTTTGATGCCGATACCTCATTGTGGTTCTTCTGGACGCTTCAGCAATACGAAAAAGAAACCAATAAGACCAAAAAACAACTGTGGAAAGAATATGGCGAACTGCTGAAAGCTATCCTACAAACCTACCGCAGCCGCAAGCACAAAACAATGTGTATGGACGACAACGGACTGATATGGAGTGATAACCTAAGTCGCCCCCTTACGTGGTTTGACGCTGAGGGCAATTACGGAGCTATCGTACCTAGAAATGGATATGTGGTAGAAGTAAACGCGCTATGGTACAATGCTGTATGCTATGCCATTGCAATGGCTGATGAGGCTAAAGACAAAGCTTTTTTGAGCGAATGGGCTACCCTACCGGCTACTATAGCCGAAAGTTTCAACCAGACTTTCTGGTATGAAGCTGAATCTTACTTAGCTGACTATGCTAACCACACTCATCAAAACACTGAAGTACGTCCTAACCAGCTATTGGCTTGTGCGCTTAACTACTCGCCTCTTACTGAAAAAAGACAACGCAAGGTGTTAAAGATCATCACCCAAGAGCTCCTTACCCCTCGTGGTTTGCGCACGCTATCACCTGAGAGCCCACGTTATGAAGGCGAAGGTGTAGGCCCCGTATACGTACGCGATAAGGCAACTTTCAACGGGTCGGCACACCCTTGGTTGATAGGTTTTTATATAGAAGCCAACTTAAAGCTCTACGGCGATGCTTACATACCTGATGCTGAAAGTATCCTCGCTGACTTCGAAGAAGAACTCAACGACCACGGAGTAGGCTGTATTTCGGCTATCTATGACGGCAATCCACCATTCCAATCAAGAGGATGTATCTCTAAAGCTAAGAATGTATCAGAGATTTTAAGGGCACAATGGCTGCTAAAAGGTAATAAATAACTCAGAATTTAAACCCTTCGAAATCGAGGGGTTTAGAAAAATCAATAAAAGCGTATGAAGAATGCAAGAGTATTAATGTTTGGTTGGGAATTCCCCCCACACATCAGTGGAGGGTTAGGAACAGCTTGCCTCGGTATAGCTCAGGGGTTAGCCAAAAATGGTGTACAAGTACTATTTGTAATGCCTAAAGCCTCAGGTGATGAGGATAGTAGTGTGGCAAAGATTATCAATGCCAGCGATGTAGAAATGCTTCAGAACACCGAGAAGATAGAAGAGTTCTGGAAACATATCAATTTTATGGAGATAGGCTCTAACCTTGTGCCTTATCTCGACCCCGAAACCTTTGCTCGCGAGCGCGACCGCTACCTCAAAGAAGGCGAAAACCGTGAACGCATCAGCTACCATAATAAATTTCAGTTTTCGGGCAAATATGGGGCTAACCTAATGGAAGAGGTATATCGTTATGCCTTAGTAGCTGGTACAGTAGCCAAAAACCACGATTTTGATGTAATTCACGCCCACGACTGGCTAACCTATAGTGCAGGTATCATCGCTAAAAAAATATCAGGAAAACCGCTAATAGTACACGTACACGCTACCGAATACGACCGCGGAGGTGAGTTTAACCGCAATACCTTAGTGTACGACATCGAAAAACGAGGTATGGAAGCTGCCGACAGGGTAGTAACAGTAAGCAACTGGACGCGCAATATTGTTATAGAAAAATATGGTATCCCTGCTGAAAAAGTTATCACAGTGCATAATGCAGTAGACTTTAAAACCGACACCGAAGACCGTGAGGAACGCGGCATCAAAGATAAAATCGTAACTTTCTTAGGGCGCATCACCCTACAAAAAGGGCCTGAGTACTTTGTAGAAGCCGCTGCCAAAGTGATGAAACGCCTGCCTAATGTACGCTTTGTGATGGCAGGTAGCGGTGAGAAGATGAACCCTTTAGTACGCCGTGTAGCCCAATTGGGTTTAGGCACACGTTTCCACTTCACAGGCTTCTTGCGCGGCAACGATGTACAACGTATGTTCCGCTATAGCGATGTGTATGTGATGCCTTCTGTATCTGAACCCTTTGGTATTTCGCCCTTAGAGGCAATGCGCTCTGGGGTGCCCACCATCATCTCTAAACAATCGGGAGTAGCCGAAGTACTCCACCACGCTATAAAAGTAGATTATTGGGATATCAACGCCCTCTCCGATGCGATATACGGCGTATTGGCTTACCCCACCCTATCTAACTTTATGCAACGCGAAGGTTATGAAGAGGTAAACCAACTAAAATGGGAAACTGCCTCGCTGAAACTCAAAAAAATCTACGAATCTTTAATGTAAAACCACCATTATGAAAAAGTCAATTTGTATTTATTTTCAAATCCATCACCCCGAACGTCTTAGAAAATATCAATTCTTCGACATAGGAAAAAAACACAACTATTTTGACAACTACGCTAACCGCTCAGAATTAGAAGATTTAGCCGAAAACTGCTACTTGCCTGCTAACGCTTTATTGTTAGACCTTATCAAGAAATACGAAGGCAAATTCAAAGTTGCTTTCTCTATTTCGGGCTCAGCTATTGACCAGCTCGAAATGCACACCCCAGAGGTAATACGCTCTTTTCAGGAGCTCGCCCAAATAGGACAAGTAGAGTTCTTAGCCGAAACCTATTCGCACTCATTAGCATCGCTATCTGAAGACACTGATGAGTTTGAATTGCAGGTAAAACGCCATAGTGCAGCTATCAAAGAGCTTTTTGGCAAAAAACCGGTAACCTTCCGCAATACGTCTCTCATCTATTCTGATAAAATAGGGAAAAGAGTAGCTGACTTGGGCTTCAAGACGATGCTTACCGATGGTGCTAAGCACGTATTAGGTTGGAAGAGTCCTAACTTCGTCTATAAAAATGCTTTAGACGAAAACCTCAACCTCTTACTAAAGAACAGTAAGCTGAGTGATGATATAGCAATACGCTTTTCTGACAGAAACTGGAGCGAATACCCACTTACTTCAGAAAAATACGTTGATTGGGTATCGCACAGCCTACAAGATACTGAAGTGCTCAACCTCTTTATGAACTACGAAGTAATAGGGCACTACAACCGCGCTGAAAGTGGGATTTTCGACTTTCTGAGATATTTCATCCAGCAAATAGCCGAAAACCCTAATTATCAGTTCTTATTGCCTAAGGAAGTCACTAAAAAGCATACAGCTAAAGATATACTACCTGTGCCTTACCCTATTTCGTGGACAGACGAAGAGCGCGATATCACTTCGTGGTTAGGAAACGAACTACAAAAAGAAGCCTTTACCGAGCTATTCAAAATACAACCTTTGGTGAAGAAGAAAAAGAATGCAGAGCTAAACGAAGACTATAGTAGGCTGCAAGCCAGTGAGCATTTCTATTTTATGCGCACTAAGCTATTCTCAGGAGCCGACTATCACAAGTACATTCTGCCTTACGAATCGCCGTATGAAGCGTTTATCAACTATATGAACGTGCTAAGCGACTTCATCGAGCGGGTGAAAGGCTAAATTAGTTAGGAGTTTATAGAAAGTTTAATAATAATTTTAAAAACAGACAAAATGAAATTAGAAAATGCTAAACCCAAAATCAATCATCTCTACGAAGAGATTGTCAGCAATGACGCCGCAGAAATGTCTGTATCTAATGGATTTGCAAGAAAAACCGTTGATGCGGAACGTAAGGTGAAAGCGTTAGACTCGGAAGAGTTTTTCTACGCAAATCCTCCTAAGGACAGGCAGAAAGGTGCCAAATATGAGGCTGATGAAAGTCTCATAGACAGTTCGCTGTATCTACCTTAATTTAGAAATTAATAATTTAGTCGTCAGTAGTGAATACTGGCGACTATTTTTTTATTCATAAATTAGCCTTTCAACAAATTTGCTAATTATCAAATAATATGTACCTTTGCCCTTTATTCTTAACTAAATACAGCTATGGCAAAAGAAACCCCTCTGATGAAGCAATACAATCAGATAAAGAGTAAATACCCTGATGCTCTTCTCCTTTTTCGCGTTGGCGATTTCTACGAAACCTTTGGCGAAGATGCCGTAAAAGCTGCTCACACCCTCGATATAGTACTTACTAACCGCAATAACGGTAGCGAACGCTCGGAATTAGCGGGCTTCCCTTATCACTCTATCAATACTTACCTGCCTAAACTAGTAAAGGCAGGATACCGCGTGGCTATCTGCGACCAATTAGAAGACCCTAAACTAGTAAAAGGCATTGTAAAACGCGGCGTGACGGAACTTGTAACCCCTGGTGTTGCTCTTAATGACGATATTCTACAAAGCAAAAACAATAACTTCCTCGCCTCGGTATGGCTCGGCAAACAGCTGTGCGGTATTGCTTTTCTCGACATCTCGACAGGCGAGTTTTTGGTAGCCCAAGGTGACAAACCTTATATAGACAAACTACTACAGAACTTCAAACCCAGCGAAATACTCATAGCTAAACAACAGAAAAAAGCCTTTGCCGAAAGTTTTGGTGAGGATTTTCACTGCTTCTTCTTAGAAGACTGGGTCTTTAAAGAAGATTACGCCCGTCAAGCACTTACTAAGCACTTCCAAACCAACTCGCTAAAAGGCTTTGGCGTAGACGAACTGACCGAAGCAATACTAACCGCAGGAGCGATACTTTACTATCTTTCAGAAACTCAGCACCACCAGCTACAGCACATCACTACCCTACAGCGCATAGCTGAAGATGCATACGTGTGGCTCGACAGATTCACCATTCGGAATCTGGAGCTCTATGCGGGTAGCTCGGCTCAGTCGGTTACACTTATAGATGTGATAGATAAGACTCTATCGCCTATGGGTAGCCGTACCCTAAAACGTTGGTTAGCCCTCCCGCTAAAGAAAATAGAAAAAATAGAACAGCGACACGAGGTGGTAGCTTACCTGCTCGACCATACCGATACGCTTAACCTAATAAAAGAGAATATCAGCCGTATGGGCGACATAGAGCGGCTTATCTCTAAAGTGGCAACACTGAAAATCAATCCGAGAGAGGTAGTGCAGTTGTGCGCTTCGTTAGAACATATAGCCCCTATAAAACAACAATGCTTGCAATCGGGCAAAGAGTCACTGAGTTTATTAGGAGATAAGCTGCACGACTGTCAGCAACTCTGCACACGCATACGCCAAACCCTTACTGATGAAGCCCCCGTAAACATAGCCAAAGGCAACGCTATAGCAGCAGGTTTTTCGGCAGAATTAGATGAACTGCGCAACCTTTCGCACACAGGCAAATCGTACTTAGACGACCTGTTACTACGCGAAACCCAGCGTACGGGTATCCCCTCGCTAAAAATAGACAGCAACAACGTCTTCGGCTACTACATAGAGGTACGCAACACCCATAAAGACAAAGTGCCTGCCGACTGGGTGCGCAAGCAAACCCTTGTGAATGCTGAACGCTACATCACCGATGAGCTGAAAGAATACGAGGCTAAAATAGTAGGGGCTGAAGAGCGCATCAGTCAGTTAGAGCAATCGCTGTATGCTGAGCTGATAAGCTATATAAGCGAATACATAGCACAAGTGCAGACTAACGCTAACCTAATAGGGCAATTAGACACTCTCTGCGGCTTTGCTACCCTCGCCCTTGAGAACCACTACAACCGCCCTGAAATGAGCGAAAGCTATGTGATAGACATCAAAGAAGGGCGACACCCTGTGATAGAAAAACAACTGCCTGTTGGCACCCCCTACATAGCTAACGATGTATATTTAGACCGTGACACCCAGCAGCTGATGATGATTACCGGACCTAATATGTCGGGTAAATCGGCTATACTGCGCCAAACGGCTCTTATCGTACTACTCGCCCAGATAGGTAGCTTTGTGCCTGCTACCTCAGCCCATATAGGTATCGTAGATAAGATTTTCACCCGCGTAGGGGCAAGCGACAATATATCAGTAGGCGAATCGACTTTTATGGTAGAAATGAACGAGGCAGCCCTGATACTCAACAACCTTTCTGACCGCAGCCTTATACTACTGGACGAGATAGGGCGCGGCACCAGCACCTATGACGGCATCTCGATAGCGTGGGCAATAGCCGAATACCTACACGAGCACCCCTCGCGCGCCAAAACGCTCTTTGCAACCCATTACCACGAACTGAACGAAATGACAGAGCAGTTTGAGCGCATCAAAAACTACAACGTAACCGTAAAAGAAACTCAAGATAGCGTGCTTTTCTTGCGCAAATTGGCTGCAGGAGGTTCGGCACACAGTTTTGGTATACACGTGGCTAAAATGGCTGGAATGCCGCAATATGTAGTTCAGAAAGCAAATAAGATGCTACAGAAGCTCGAGCAGATGCACAATGTAAATACTACCGAAGCGGTAAAAGCAGCTCAGAAGGAAATGCAGCTCTCTTTCTTTGATATGAGCGACCCTCGTCTTGACGAACTCAAAAACGACCTACTGAGCTTAGACATCAACAGTCTGACGCCGGTAGAAGCGCTAATGAAGCTCAACGAAATGAAGAAGCTACTCAATTAGACGATTTGCCAATTTGTCGATTTGCTAATTTACCAATTATATATGATATTTCAATTTAAAGAATTTAGTGTAAAGCAAGAACATAGTGCGATGAAAATCAGCACCGATGGGGTATTGCTCGGGGCGTGGGCACCCGTAGAAGATGCCGCATCGGTATTGGATATAGGAGCCGGTACAGGGTTATTGAGCCTTATGATAGCCCAACGCTGTGATGCCCCCCTAATAGATGCCGTAGAAATAGATGAAGCGGCTTATATAGAATGCACCGACAACTTCGAAAACAGTCCGTGGGGCGACCGCCTTTTCTGTTACCACGCTTCATTTAAAGAGTTAGTGGCTGAAATAGATACTCTTTACGACTTTATTATATCTAACCCTCCTTTCTACACAGCCGACACTCAAGCCCCTGAGACAGCACGCAGTACTGCCCGTTCGGCTGCAGCGCTCCCTTTTGAAACCCTTATAGAAGGAGTAGCCCAATTATTGTCGGATAGAGGGCGTTTTGCAGTTATCATTCCTTATCAGGAAGAGGCTTCTTTTATCGGTTTGGCAGCCGCTCAAGGGCTTTACCCTCACGCATTGTTGCGCACTAAAGGAACTGCTACGGCTCCGCTAAAACGCAGCCTTATCAGCTTTTGTAGGACAGAACAACCTTACACCCCTACTGAGCTTATTATAGAAGAAAGCAGAGGCGTCTATACCCCTGCTTATAAAGCTCTTACTGAAGATTTTTATTTGCCAAAATAGGCAGCTTACTGCCTTGAAAACCTCATACAGATTGCACGGAGAGAGTGCTAAGTTTATAATTACAATATGCCAAAGAACGCGCTGAAAGTTTTAAAACTTTTACGGCGCAAAGTTCAGACATTAGGGTGAAGTAAAAAAATAGTTGTTTCATAATGTGACAACTTTGTCAAAGTTTTGGTGTATCTCTTGGGTCTCCAAATTAGGTTTCAGCCAAAAAACCTTATTATATAATACTTAAATACAACTTGTATAGTTATTTTTTAAATAACTCAGAATGACTACCTAAACGTAATAAAGATATTTCCCTTTCGTCAAGGTATTCTTCCCATATAATAAGCAAGTCTGGTTCTATATGACACTCTAAAGCTCCTTTGTATTGACCTATTAATTTATGAGGTTTCATTTTTCGTGGAATACCCTCTACTCCACATTCTTGTAGCATCCCTAAAACTTCAGCAGTTTTTTGGAGCTTTTGGGCATTATTAGAAATAACCTTTAAGTCTTTTTTGAAAGAAGTTGAATATTTCAATGAAAAAGACTTCTTTTCTTTTTCAGTCTCGTTATTACTCATCTTCTTCTAAAATATCTTTAATCATTAGGTTTACATCAGTATACCCTTTCATAGAGTGTCTGTTTTCTCTCATCTCCATAAAAGCCTTATGTGTTTCCTCATTAGGGATAGATTTTTCTACTGGAATAGATTTTTTCTTATCATCTACTGTGACAGTCTCCAAAATAGTAGTCTTTATCTTGAGCCTTTCAAACAAATGTTGAATTATAGGAAAGTCGGCATTATTGATAGTTGCTTGTATAATTGTTGCATTCATATCTCTATTTTTTTGGCAAAGGTAATAATTAATTGACAATTAGCAATTGATAATTGAAAACTAATTATTAGTAATACACGATGTCGTATTTGATGATTTTAGGGGTGTTGGTGTTGTGTATTTGCTTTTCGCGGATGTTCTTTTGTGAATCGTAGGTGTAAGTGTAGCGTATGTAACTGCCCTCGCCAAGGGCATCGGCTACTCTCTCGCTTGTGCAGTCGCCTTGGGAATTGTATTGGTAAGTGTAGCGGCACCAATAATTGTAATCCACACTCTCATTTTTAATCTCCTTGCCTATCATATTGCCATTAGCCGAATAGGTATACGTATCGTGGCGGTAGCAATTACTGCCCTCGCATTGCTGTTCTTTGGTAAGTCGGTGGGCGGAATAGGTGTAAGTGATACGATCGAAAGGGAAATCGCCACCTGAGTAATATACCGTAAGCTGTTGCCCCTTTGCAGGGTACTCATAATTGCGCTTTTCTAATACCTGTCCGTTATAAGTGTCTTTATAGCACAATAGTTGGCTGTTTGTGCCGTACTCGAACGTCTCTTCGCGGGTAGTGTCGGTAGCACCAAAAATATTAGGGGTGCGTATCAGGGTAAGCATACCGGCATCGTTATAGCTATAGTGGCTGGTATAACTAAGGGTATTTTCGGCTGTATATACTTCGCGCTGCGTTAGCTTGCCCTCGCTATCGAAAAGGTATTGCACGATAGGTTCTTCTTCGGCAAGGCGCAAGGCTTTTAGTTGTTTGTTATCGGTAGTTTCTGCCTCGTAAGAGGTTATTTTGAGGCTCTTCACCTTCCCTTTGAGGTGAAGTTGTTGCCAGCCTGTCATCTTTAGGTATTCGGTGGTGTATTGCTGCGCCCAAATGGGACACGTTAGTAGAAAAAAGAATAGATACTTCATTTTTGATTTGTCAATTTGTCAATTTGTCGATTTGTCAATGAACTAATCAGCTCATTTCATTGGCAAATCGACAAATTAGCAAGATTATTAAATTATCCTTGGTGTGTTTTCTTCAATAGGTCATTTACTACTTTTACTGGGTTGAAGGTGATGATAGGCACTTCGACAAATAGAGTTATCCATTTTGCCATAGAGCCATTCCACAAACCAGGGAGCTCGAGGGCTTTTAGCGGTCTTCCCATATAGGTTTTGCTGGTGATAAATGCCTGTTGAGGGTCTACGTACTGCTGTAGGTCGAATTTTTGGCCTTTGTAGTCCTTGATGCCGCATACTAAATCTACCGGATTGAAGTGGGTAGACTGTTGGAAGATTTCCTTTTGCTTAGCATTGCTCATATCTACTTGTGCCGATTCGATAATCTGTAGGCTGTAACTGCCATCAGCTTCTTTTATCCAGAAAGGACCTCCACCGGGTTCACCTTCATTCTTCACCATACCACAAACGCGTATAGGGCGGTGTAGTTGCTCTTTGATAAACTCGAGCGCATATTGGCGGCGGAACTTGTACAAGTAGTCAGGTACGTTGATATTTATCTCTTTGAGGAAATTCAATATACGTTTTACCTCTTTCTTCTTCACTTTGTTATTGTCGATGCGGTGCAGTATTTTGAACACTTCGTCTTGCACCTCGCACAACTTACCGGCTAAGGCTTCTTTGTAGAAAACCGTTTCATCGGTGTACTTTTTCACTACTACGTTGTCGATATTTTTGATGAAGATAATATCTGCATCTATATCATTTAGATTGCTTAGTAGGGCTCCGTGTCCGGCAGGGCGGAAAAGCAGATTGCCGTCTTCGTCGCGGAAGTACTCATTATCCTCGGTTACTGAAACAGTGTCGGTACTTGGCTTTTGGTAAGAGAAGCTAACGTTGAAGCGGATGCCGTAGCGCTCCTCGAGGACGGGCTTGATAAGGTTTAGCTCTTTGTAGAAAGCCTCGGTATGCTGCTCGGTGATAGTGAAATGCAAATCGGCCTCCTCATCGTCTGAAGCATAGAGTACTGCCTCGCGGAAGTGCTCTTCGAAAGGGG
>NZ_KN390017.1:23250-25733 GCF_000213295.2 Capnocytophaga sp. oral taxon 329 str. F0087 | reverse complement strand
TGGTATCGCCTCCATATATTTTCATAGTGCTGCGATTACCTTCTTTTAGTATAAAGCCATCTTTTCTTAAGAGGGGGTATAGATTCCACTTATGAGCTTCTCCATACAGCAATATAATTTTTTTATCAGTAGATTTTTTGATGAAATCAAATAAATATTCATCTCTATAATGGCGCGTTAATAAGTATTTGTATTGTTTGTAGTTGGCACAAGTATACTTAGCATTCATAGGCGTAGCATAATCGCAACTATCTAAGGCAATCTTTACTTTCTCTTCGGTTTCTATAAGGTGTATAAGGTCTTTAAAATTAGTATCAGCGCGGGTATCACCTTCTATAATACCAGTATTTTCTTTAGTCTGCGCTACAAACTTCTTATAAAACTTGGGGGTAGATTTATTTTTTTCGTCATCATAGCCACCAGAGATATTTATGCATAATATTTTGCGTACTTTCATCATAATAGTATCTTGTTCTTGCTTAGTTTCTCCTCCTGTTACTACGCCTTCGTAGTAGATAGCATATCCTTGTTGGCGTTTTTCAGTTATAAACTGTTTTACTTTGTCGTAATATTCTTGCCTTGCGACGTGAATCATCGGGATATGGATAATTTCGCGCTCTTCTTTTACCCATACGCTTTTTTTCTTCATAGGGTCTTTTTTGTTGTAGAAAGTAATAAAAGCTCTTGTACAAGAACTTACTGAAAAGGCAATGAGCAGTATAGCTCCCATTTTTTTTAATAACTGTTTCATATGCGTTAAAATTTAATATATTGCACGGCAAATATAGTAGGCACGAGCTATAAGTTCGCGCCAGCAGGGGGAGACAGCAAAAACACTCTCAGAGCGGTTTGGAAAAGTACTGCAAAAGCGGCAGTCAATGACTATCAACCGCAATGATACTTCTACTTCTATATCTACGCAGTTAGACAGTCTTATCCCTGCCAGCAAGATTGCCAACCTCACTCAAGAAATGTTCGTTGGAGCAGTCTCTGACAACTTTGATGAGCGCATAGACCAGAAGATATTCCACGCTCAGATTATAGTAGATAACAAGAAAGTAGCTGCTGAGACCAAAGCCTACCAGAAAATCCCCGAAGTCCTCTCCTTTACTGATGCTAATGGCAACGATACTACCAAAGAACAGGTAGAAGCCAATTATCGCCAGATAAAGTTAGATGTCATTGAAATCATTGAACGCGAGAAAGAACGTATCGCCAATGACCCTGAACTGAGGCATTTGGTGAAGAAAGAGGGAGAATAAACAAAAAAGGCTATCCGCTTAAAATTTGGATGGTCATATTCTCTCAATAGCAAGGTTCATTTTTATTAAATAAGCAATGAGGAAAGCGGACATCTACACTATCTTTTATAGAATAGATTTTTAGGCTATCAATAGTGCCATTTTTGTTGTAGTATTTCCACTCTCCTACCTTGCAATTGTTCTCTACTTTGCCTTCTTCTTTTATATTTCCACTTTCATAATAAAAATCTTTCCAGTAACCAGAACCATCTGTAAATTGGGTTTTATATAAAAGATTGTCGTTCATATCTTTTGTTATATATACCCCATTTATCGTCCCTTTTTTATAGCTTATTTTTTTCAGTGTTAACCTTTTGTCTTTTTGATAATAGAACACTTCATATTCTACAGAATAACCATTTAAGATTGTTACTTTTTCTAATCCAATCGTTACTTTTTTAGAAAAATAATTATTTAAAAGAGAAATATTATGTTCAATTATATATTGAGGTTTATCATCCAAACGGATTTCTAAAATTTGCCCTTTTTTATTTATTTTATGCCTCTTTACAAAAGAGGCAATTTCTATTTCATCAAAAGGGCTTACTACATCTGATGAATCTATTTTTTTTATATAAATGATAATTATAAGGAATAGGTTCAATTTTTTGAGCATATCCCTCCATAAAAAATATAAATAAACAACCAATGTATATTATTTTATTCCTTATCATTGTAATATTTTTCAACTTCATTCTGCATAATTTTTATTTGCCATTGAGTAAAAGAGATTCTTTTATTATCAAGCTGTTTAAACTTATTTCTATAATAAAGTAAAAGTTCCCGAAAATTAGTAATTTTGTGTTTGAAAAAAAAAAGAACGCCAAAATTCAGGAACTTTGGGCAAAGATACAATAAATAATTGGATTATTCCCTTTTTAAGTGTAGTAAAAAGAGCCTAATCCCCGAAATGGAGAGCAACCAGATGTTTATTTTGATAAAGAATTGTACAAAAATAGGTTTAAAATTGAACAAGCAAATGGTTGGCTTGACGGATATAAAGGTTTGATAATGAGATACGAGTATCTTGATGTAACTTGGATTGGAATGCTTTTATTAGGGTTTATCTCCAAGTTCCTCAAAAAAGTTTAAACACGTTTATTATGAAAAAAAATAGTATAATAATCATAGTATGTATTTTTTCTATATTTTTATTTTATTTTAAAAATACAGATTATGTAA